>DUAA01000125.1 GCA_012961055.1 Nitrospinaceae bacterium | reverse complement strand
TCCTGGTAATACATTGTGCCTTTTTGCCTGTCTTTCTGAATACAGGGGCATGTAATCCACCAACAACGGCCTTGGGCCCACCAAACTCATCTCGCCCTTTATGATCAATTCCGGTAGCTCATCAAGCGAAGTTGATCGCAACCATTTACCAAATGCGGTTAATCGATCTGCATCCGGTAATGGGTTACCTTTTTCATGCATCGCGTCTGTCATGGTTCTGAATTTTATTACGGTAAATGGCTTACCTTTAAAGCCGGGACGAGTTTGACAAAACCATACCGGTGAACCCAATTTTATTCGCGCCAGCAGCCAAATCAATCCAATTACCGGCAACCATATTGGCGAAGTCAAGAAAACAAATGTCAAATCCAAAATGCGTTTGCCTAACAATTTCACCTTCCCCCACGATGGGCTAACTTAACGCAATTTATCACGAATTGCTGATCCTCTTCAGATAGGCTACTTGAACTTGGCAGGCATAATCCTCGGCGATTTAGATCTTCGGCCACTTCGCCTCCAATACACTCATATTGCTGATATAATTTCTGGGTATGCATTGGCTTCCATACTGGCCGCGATTCAATGTTGCAGGCATCTAGATAGAGCCTGTCCCATGGGTTGAAAAGGCAGACCGCCGGAGGGGAATTTCGAAAATCTGATCAACCGACGCGCGCATGGAGATTGTTTTTCGTCCGAATGTTCAAAAAAGGGTGGTTATAATTTTTGCTTCTTTCTCCATGCTCAATTTTCCCGACTCGTCGCGGACCGTTTTTTGGCAATCGCCCGAGGCGGTTGGTGGCGCAATAGATGCAGTTCGCCTCGGTCCAGCAGTTCCCATTGGACGAGTTCACCGGCCTCCAGGTTGATGGCCGCTGCAAGGGCCTGGGGGAAGTAGACATAAAGCTTGGGCGTCTGACCTTTGGAGCGGATCGCCTGAATTTTCAGCGGATAAACGATGGACGGTGTCTCTTTCATGTGTTAGGTTTATAACTAACCTTTCAAACGATGTCAATCTCCCTTTCCACTCCGATAGTTTACGAGACTCAACTTCACTTTCAGCCGCCCCTGCCTGATGTCAAAGGCTGCAAAGAATACGATGACTATAAATCGCAACTGGAACGGATCGATCACTTCCTGGATCAGAGCCGAACCGAAGCCCGTTTTCTGGAGGAGTCGGTCAAGGATTTGATCAGCAAGGCTCAGAAGGATGGCCGTGAACCGAAACTTTCCCAGATCGGGCGTTACCGGCAGCAAAGTCGATTGGCGTTGCGGGGAAATATAGCCAGGATACTTGTTGGAGAGAGTCTGAGGGGTTTCACTGCGCGGTTGGCCGAGAGCGCGCGGTTGCAGCGCTTCTGCGGATTGGCTGAAATCGAAGGTGTCCAAGTTCCGGGCAAGAGCACGGTTCAACGGTGGAACCAATGGTTGCCTGAGGAAAGGATGAATGAACTGACCCGGGATCTTCTCAAGCAGTGCAGTGGGGGTGAGTGGACAGAAGCACTCGGAGATGAGTTGGATCTGCAAGTCATTTTCATGGACACGACCTGCCTGAAAGCCGACATCCATTTCCCGGTGGATTGGGTGCTGTTGAGAGACGGTGTCAGAACACTGATGAATGCGGTGATGAGAATTCGGGAACATGGATTGAAGCATCGCATGGAGGATCCGGAGAAGTTTCTCAGTCAGATTAACAAAATGTGCATGGAGATGACTCAGAGCCGGGGTGGAGAGGATGGAAAGAAAGCGCGTAAAAAGGTCGTGCGACGGATGAAGGTGCTGGTCGGACGGGTTGAGGAACATGCTCAGAGGTATCGGGATCTGCTGGAGGAGAAATGGGAAACGACCGATTTGAGTCAGGGCCGGGCGCAACAGTTTATTGACAGAATCGACGATATCCTCGACCAGATGCCCGCCGCTAAGAAGCAGGCTCACGAGAGGATCATTGCCGAAAGGAAGGTGCCCAATGAAGAAAAGATACTGAGCCTGTATGAGTCGGAGATCGAAGTGATGGTGCGGGGCAAAGCCGGAGCGAAAGTGGAGTTCGGCAACAAGCTTTTTCTGGGCGAGAATCCACAGGGACTGATCCTTGACTGGCTGCTCTTCGACAAGGGATCTCCTTCAGACTCCAAGCTGGTCAGGGAGAGTGTAGAACGGACCGAAAACAGTTATGGGGTCGAGCTGGTTGCCGCCAGTGGCGATCGGGGTTTTTCCAGTAAAGCGAATCAAAATTATCTCGAGGAGAAGGAAATCTTCGATGGAATCTGTCCGAAAAATCCCAGAGAACTCAAGGAACGTCTGGAGGAGGATGAAGTGTTAGGCGACTGCCTGAAGAGACGGGCGCAGACCGAAGGGCGGATAGGAATCTTCAAGAACTGCTTCACGGGAAATCCGATGAAAGTCAAAGGATTGCCGGGAAAGAAACGAGCGGTGACCTGGTCGGTTCTGACCCACAACCTGTGGGTCCTGGCTCGAATGAGCTTGGCTGCAGAGAAACGTAAAAAACAGGAGCAGACGCAGCAGGAAGAGTTGCTGCAGAAACTGGCGGCTTAGATCGCATCAAAATTCCTTCAGAAAAAACCCACAGCGGGAGGCGACTGTACCGGATCGGTGGAAAATCGGCCGATTTACACAACTAAGCCGACTTTGGAAAAATAGCGCCCGAAATTTCAGAAAAATTTCAACGACCGTCGCAGGTCCGGCCAAAATTGCCCGTCTTGGGACAGGCTCTATATTAGGTGATCCACAACCAGTTGCTTGATCACCTGAAAATCAATGGGTTTTGTAATCACCTTGTTCATGCCGCTGGCGAGGCACTTTTGCTCAGTCGCAGAATCAGCCAATGCCGTTAAGGCGATGATCATGGTATTATGATTGGGATTCTCTGTAGGATTCCTAATGATTTTAGTGACTTCGTAACCATCCATATTAGGCATCAAGATATCCATGAAAATCAAACCATATTTTTTTTCCTGGATACACTCTATTGCCTCTTCTCCGCTGTTTGCCACATCAAAACTAACCTTTTGAGTTCTTAGCAATTTACCAATCACCTGCTGGGCGATTATATTGTCTTCCACAATTAAGACATCAGTAGAGTTAGTAAGGGGGGGGGCATATGTTGTCATGGGATTTTCATTTTCTAATTTGGTTTGTGTTATTGCTGATGAATATTCCATTGTCACTTCAAAAACGAACCTGCAGCCTCCACTAGGGTTATCTTCAAGCTTAATCTCATCACCTAACATTTCAACAAGGCTCTTTACAATGAATAAACCTAACCCTGTTCCTTCAAAGTTTCTTGTGCTGCTACCATCTACTTGCTTAAAGGGTTTAAAAACGTCTGTTTGGTCTTCCTTGGGTATACCAATGCCAGTATCCGAAATAACAAACCCAATCCTTTGAACTTTTTCACTCTTTTTAATCAATTCTAATCTAATGTTAATCTCGCCTTTTTCTGTAAACTTGATTCCATTGGCGACCAAGTTAGAAAAAATCCGATGTAACACCTCTTGATCCGAAATCACTTGGTCCTCAATTTCTGGGTCAATTTGATAGTTTAAGGCCAGCCCCTTAGCATGGGCAGAGCCTAAAAAAAGCTTCACACTAGAGATTACTAATTTACTCAAAGAGAAGGTGCTATAGGTAAGATTATTACTTTCCGCTTCAATTTTAGAAAAATCTAAAATATCCGTGAGGGTATTAACCAATCGAACCCCTGACTCCATGATAATATCACAATAGTCTTTTTGCTCTTCTGTCAAACTGGTAGTTCGCAAGAGCTGAGTCATGCCTAAGACCCCATTCATTGGGGTTCTAAGTTCATGACTAATGATGGTTAAAAAGGAATTTTTAGCTCGGTTAGCCTTAGTTGCTGTTTCAACCAACTTCATAGCATTCTGTTCAAAGCGGTAAATAACCCAAAGTAACAATAGCCCCCAAAGAAAAATCCCGAATTGCAGGGTAATTTGAATGTTTTTATATCTATGGTTTGCAATGGCAATTTGCACCTTTAATTCTTGCTCCACAATCCCAGCCTGAACAAACAAATTCTCATAAACCTGGTCAAATTTTTGGTCTATTTCAGATCCTATGCCCACGTCATTTTCCTGCTTCATCAACCTCAATTGTGCAATTTTACGAAAGCTGTTTAATCCAATTTGAACATCTTGTATCGTCTTTAATAATGCCTCTTCCCTTAGAGGGATAAGCACCCCTTTTGAGTTTTCCCCTCCTGTTATCATCGCCTGTGCGTACCACTCAGCCTGGTCTAAATGCCCCCAAACTTGGTTAATGTCTTCGTTACGGTCCCCAGATACAACTTCTTCAAACCAGAGATGGGCAATCGTAGCCTCTAACTTGATCGTCAGGGCAGCCTCCACCAAAGGAGTATACCGGCGGGATACCTTCTGGCCAAACCAAAAGGACAGGCTAGAAAGACCAAAGATCACTATGATTAAACCTAGCAAAAGACTTTTTGTATACTTCATGAGGCTTTAAAAATGAATTACGACTGACCTATTATTTTATCTTAGAGGCCAAAAAACCACTTAACATTACGATAAAAATCATCATTTTGTTTCACAGGCGTCCCATAGAGAATGGAAAAAAGGTTGGCTAATGTGTTAATTCCTGCCACTCAGCAGGGAT
>DUAA01000124.1 GCA_012961055.1 Nitrospinaceae bacterium | reverse complement strand
CCGGGCACCTTAGTCGGCGCAAACAACGACAGCAGTCTATTATTTTAAGTGATTACGCGAGATGATAGCCCTTAGGCTCTATTTGAAGGAGTGTGAGTGGCGTTTCAACATCCCTAAACCGAAACCAAAATTAAGAAAAATTGACTTAATTGTCTAGGACAGCCCCTAGATAAATATTAAAAAGTTTATTGGTAAAAGAAAAAATAGTTACAGAATGTGATCACTTCCTATCAAGAATACTCCAATTAATATCAATACTCCCGCCAACAAACGTTGGAAACCAAATGGTTCTTTACCATTAATACGCTCACTTGACGAAGCGAAACGATTGAACTCAATGCCTCGAATTGTAGGACAACGCAAATCAGACCGTAGGACCCTAAAGTGGCAGTCCCGGCAAGTACGGCCTTTTTCCATTCATTTCGCCAGGCCTGAAAAATATATTTTGCTGGATATTTAACAAAAATATAAATATTGCATAGAGCGAATCCGATTGTTGCCTCGATGAAAAAAAATGTAATTCCATTGGCAAAGGGATGATCCGGTAAATGTATCAAGAAGGAATCCATTCCCTTTTTATCCACCAGGCTATAACTGACCACCATAGCAAGAGTATAAAATGCCCAACGCAAATCTTGATGCCCCATGGCCCAAACTAATTTTTTAAATCCTTGTATCACACGGCCTTCAAAATGAAGGCTATAAATAGCTATCAGGATTAACCCAATAGCAAAAAAAGTGGAAATACTGAGAGTTTCATCGAGTAATAGCCAGGCAAAAACGGGTACAAATACTGGCGCAGACCGAGCGATAGGATAAACATAAGATATATCACCAGTGGAGTAAGCACGGGAAAGACAGAGGATATATACTCCATGTATAATACCTGAAAGGATAGCCCAGAAAATTATTTCATTACTCAGGGGAGCAATACCTAACCAAGCGTATGCAACCAGAGCCATGATCATAATCCAAATACCTTTTAGACCGGAAAAGTACTGGGAATTTTTACTGGTCTGGGTCAATATGTTCCAGCAGGAATGCAAAAGGCTAGAAAGTAAAACTAATCCAATATTAAACGCTGACAAGTTTCTGGCTCCGACAAGCATAATCAATATATAAATGGGATTCAGTATGCAGACAAAAATCGCATTCATATCCTACCCGGTCTCAAATTTAGACAGGGCTGTGGAATTTTACCAGAAGATACTGGGAGAAAAACCCTTGTTTCATCAGGAAGATTGGGCAGAGTTTGAACTGGGTGGTCAAAGACTAGCATTACAGAAGACCAACGCTCCTACTGGAATCGGAGCAATTGTTTATTTTCTTGCCCACCCGATTGAAAGCTTTGTTTTAAGGTTGAATGAACTGGATACCACAATGATCGGGAATGTAGAAATCCACTCCTATGGAAAATTGGCCCGCTTTAAAGATTTAGATGGCAATATACTTGGACTTTATGAACCCCCTAATAATAGCAACAAAAAACATGGTTAAAAAACCAACGGAATTAGTTTTTTCTTATCATTTTGATTTAATAAATTTTCCACCTACGTAGCCATCCGTTGGGGTACAATTAAAGCCATGAATAATCCATTGACGCATTTTAATGAAGAAGGCCGTGCCCGTATGGTCGATGTTTCTAAAAAAGACCATACATCCCGTAAAGCAGTAGCAACGGGATTGATACATATGAAACCTGAGACCCTGAGGCTGATTCAAGAGGGCCAGATAAAAAAAGGAGATGTCCTAGCAGTAGCTCAGGTGGCAGGAATTATGGGAGCAAAACGAACCCATGAAGTCATTCCCATGTGCCATCCACTGCTTTTGACAGGTATTGATATCAGTTTCCAGATTAATCAAGAACCGAACCCCGATACAGGTCTATGCTCCATCACCGCCAACGCCACGGTCAAAGTAACTGGGCAAACAGGGGTGGAGATGGAGGCACTCGTTGCGATTTCCATGACCGTACTCACTATTTATGATATGTGTAAAGCCGTAGACAGGGGCATGTATTTCAATAATATTGGATTGCTGCATAAATCTGGCGGAAAATCAGGAACCTTTGATAAAAAAATGAGCGAGGTATGATAACCCTAAAATATTTTGCCAACCTCAAAACCATTGCTGAAAAAGAAGAAGAACGGTTGGATATTAAAAATCCAATTACCGTAGATCAATTGAGTGATATTATTTCTAAAACAACGCCCAAAATGGGAGAAATGATCCGAGAAAAAAAAATCTTGATCTCGGTCAATGAGGAAATGGCCTCCGTCGACACCATCATCCATGATGGAGACGAAGTGGCGTTCCTTCCCCCGTTCTCGGGTGGAACAAAATAAGGGCACTATTAAATGAGCACTACTACCGACTCTAAAATAAGTATCCAGTTAGAAGATTTTTCTGTCACCGATGAAATAGAGGCAATGAAAAAGGTTTCTCGAAATATTGGAGGCATCACAACATTTTTGGGAACAGGAAGGGAACTATCGAAAGGCCAAAATATTTCTCAGCTTAATTTCGAGCACTATCCAAAAATGGCAGAAAAAAAACTGGCAGAGATTCGCGAAAAAGCCATCAAAGATTTTGGAATAATAGATATGAGCATCATTCATCGGATCGGGCCCATAGAGATCGGTGAAAATATTGTCTTGATCGTAGCAACTGGAGAACATCGCAAAGAAACTTTTGTTGCCTGTGAATGGGCCATCGCGGAACTGAAGCGCACTACACCTATCTGGAAACGCGAAACCACCTCCACCGGCGAAGTCTGGGTTCAAGATACTCCCTAAGCACCAGGCATACGGCAAATATGCAATCGCTTTGTAATCCTTGATAAATTTATCTCGACCTACTGGCTATTGACAGCTACCTCCCCAGTTAAGCGTCATTAAACTGCCTTCAACTTTCAGCTTATGACCGTCCATCCTCTAACTCTGACCGTTAATGCTCGACTGGCCCGCTGGCTGTTACTTGAGCAAGATGATTTAAGGAAAAAAGCTGGGGGGAGTGCATGGGAAACTTCTCAGATACTTTCTCTTTCATCATGGCTACGCAATGTCTGGCTTGAATCCTGGCCTAAACAATACCTCCTCAGCCCATTACAATCCGAAAAAATTTGGGAAGAAATTATAGCCCGAGACTCCACCCATCTAGACATCCTTCACTTACAAGGTGTCGCCGTTAGCACTAGTCAGGCTTTTTCCCTAATCTACGAATACCGCTTGCCCCTAAATCAAAAACTTTACGACCAAACGGTTGAATCCAGAGCCTTCCTCAGGTGGACAAAGCAATATCAAAGTCGCCTAGTCACTTTAAAAGCCTTGGACCCCTGTATGCTCATGGATGCGGTAAAAAATTCTATTCAGGATGGCAATATACCCCTCCCCCATTCACTTAGGCTAAAGGGTTTTGAAGAGCAAAATCCGCAGTTAAAATACTTTTTAAGCTTTCTGCAGGATAAAGGAACCCAAGTTGAATTTCTCTCTCCGTTACCAGACTCAGAAACTCTTGCGAAAAAACTGGATGATAAAAACTCATCTATAATTATCAGGGAATACGAACATCGACAGAGTGAAGCAGGAGCCTGCGCCCGTTGGGTAAGATCTAAATTTTATCCCGGTAAACGTATCGGCATCGTTGTCCCAGAACTGGAAAAGTATCGGGCTCTCCTGAAACGCGAATTAGCAACTGAACTAGTACCCGAATCTATTTTTAATCTTAGCAACCAGAATTTACCTTTTAATATTTCATTGTCTTCACCACTCTCTCAAGAGCCTATGGTAAAGCTGGCTCTGAATTTATTAACAATAAAATCATCCAACGTTCCCGTTAGCACATTTTTGTCTGTCATCCAGAGCACTATTTTTGGATTTAAATTTCCACCCGGCAAAGAAATATCTGAGCTGGAACGAAAACTGAAAAGAAAAAGGCTTCTCACCATCTCTCTCGAACATTTCAACTCAAGATTTGAAACCATTCCTCAAGTATACAAATTGGTCGAAGGATTGAAATCGTGGGTCTCCATAAACAATAAATTAATGCCCGGAAAATGGGCCGAAGAGTTATCACAGTTTTTGAAAAATATACGTTGGCCTGGAACAATGACCAGTACCATCCAAAATAATAATCAATCCATTTTATCAAAACGACATCAGGCTTTTGAGGCATGGAAAGACTGTTTAAACCAGCTCTGTTCTCTGAATCAGATCCTGGGCCCAATTACCCGACTCGAAGCTTTAAACCACCTCACCCATATAACCCAGATTAAAGCTTTTCAAACAAAAACACCGGAGCATACTATTCAAATAACCGGTCTGCTTGAATCTTCCGGAATGAAATATGATCACCTTTGGGTCATGGGTTGCCAAAGCGAAGCACTCCCCACTCATCCCCAACCCAACCCATTTATTCCATACGAAATCAGAACTCAATATTCCATTCCCCGTTCCAATCCACAAAGAGAGTTGAAGTTTGCGGAGCAATCCCTGAGCCGTCTCATCATGGCATCGCCGGAAATAGTTTTCAGCTACCCGCTCCACGAAGGAGACATGGATCTGGAAATAAGCCCCTTGTTAAAACAATTCAAAAAGGAGGTGGATCCACTCTACCCCTCCAGCCAAATCAAAGGTCAGATCCGCGCCCTAAACCTATTAACCGAATTCACAGAACCCACATTTCTACCAATTACGGATACGGAAAGAATCCAATATGAAGATATCGGTTTATCGTCAGGTTACAGACTAATTAAGGATCAGGTTGATTGTCCGTTCAGGGCTTTTGCCCACCAT
>DUAA01000123.1:1263-4797 GCA_012961055.1 Nitrospinaceae bacterium | reverse complement strand
GCTATTCCCCCTTATCCAGAAACCCGGGAGTATATCCGTAAGGTGATGCGTTTATATAGGCGGTAGCAACAGTCGGTGAAACTGGGGCTCAGCCTTATTGCGCTATTGGCAAAACACAGCATTTTGTTTCATGCTCATCACCTTCTGCAGCGTAAGGTCCGGGGGTTTGCTGCAAGCTCTGGGACGCCTGAAAACCCGGCATGATAAACCAAATAGTGCAATGTCCAGATCGCGCAATTCATCAAACACTCGGGCAGGGGATGACGGACGGCTTATCGGCCATGTTAGCCCCGGTGTTTTCCCCGGTCTTTGCGCTGCTATGCAGTATTCTTATTGAGCCAGCGTAAAGTGATAGCCGGGGGTATTCTCTGTGGATGGTGGGATCAACAAGGTGTTTTATCAGCGCTTGCTTAAGCATATGGCAGCGCAATCCGCAGGGCTGACGAGGCCATTGAGTGAAGAACTTAAAAACATAAAATGCTAAACGCTTGCCCTAAGAAAACATGTGCCTACTCACAGTTTTTCCATAGGGTTTGGTTGGTGGGCTATTAATATGTTTCTCAAGTCTTATCAATATACTGAGTTCGCAGTGCGAGATTCAATTGTTGGTTTGTTGCTAATGGCTAGCAAATAGTCTTATCGGGAACCATAAAGGACGCGGCAGGTAGATATATTAAATCTTATAGCGATTAGAAAAATTTATTGATTTTCTGCTAATAGCATATATTGTAAAGTTAATGCAAAATATGGGTATATTTAGTATGCTGTTTATTTTTAACGAATAATAGAGTCAGAAGTATATTGAGCCAGAAGTATATTGAGCCTAAATAAACAATCTTAACTAAAGATTAGATTAATGAAAATTCATGTCAAAAACTTTTTTCTCTTATTGGTTTTTTCTTGTAGCAATGGGTTTGCTAAAACAGATTTGCAACCAGAAAGCATTTTAGAACAATATCAACAACTTCTAACACAACAGCAAAAGGAATTCGTGAAACAGCGACAACTTATTGCGAAACAAGGTAAAGAGATCGAGAGATTAAAGATCCGCCTCAACTCCTTGTCACTGAAAATATCAAAAAAACAAGCGGTTACTACAAAAAAGCTTCCCCCCCCTTTATCTACGGCTAAAAAAACCAAAAAATTAACGCTACCATCCAGTCCGGTCGGACAGGCGCCAACACAAACTGCTGAAGAAAAGGATCTTCCAGAAATGGCAATAGTAAGTGATACTGTTGGCGGTGTATTAACTAGAAAAGGAAATTTGGTGGTTGAGCCTTCACTAACATACGCATACAGCGATGGTGATCGGGTTTTTCTTGACGGATTTACATTAATTCCTTCAGTTGCTGTCGGCTTGATTGACCTTCGCGAAATTCAGCGCCGAAGCTATATTGGGAGCCTAACAGCTCGCTATGGTGTGACCGATCGTCTGGAAATTGATTTTAAACTTCCGTATATTTATCGTGATGACCAACAGCGCTCTAGGGCTGTCAGTATAGGTGTCGGAGAAGATGAGATTTTTGATGCCGACGGTAATGATATCGGCGACCTGGGGTTTTCTGTCCGCTATCAAATTAACGACGGAGCAGACGAATGGCCTATTTTTATCGGAAATATGGCGCTGACTATGCCCACAGGAACAAGCCCTTTTGAGGTTGAGACTGAGCAATCAACTCCAGGAGCAACGTTTCCAACCGAATTAGCGACTGGCAGCGGATATCTCAGCCTTCAACCCAGTGTTACGGCTCTATACCCGACGGATTCAGTGGTGTTTTTTGGTAATCTAAGCTACGCCTATAACGTAGAAACCGATGAAAGTATTGGTGAATATGATCCTGGCGATACACTAGGTGTAAGTTTCGGCATGGGCTTTTCAATTAATGAACGATCATCATTTAGTCTGGGTTATTCTCATCGATATATCTTTGAGACGGAAGTTGATGGTTCAGCACTCAATGGCAGCAATCTAGATATTGGTACATTGTTAATCGGTTATTCGTTCAAGTTTACCCCTCAAACAAATATTAACTTGTCTTTTGATATTGGCGTAACAGAGGCTGCGCAAGACGTTAGTATGACTCTCAGAATTCCAATGACGTTTGACTTTTTATCTAATTTCCAATTCCCAAATATGTCAGCTAGACCTCTCCATGGACATCCCGCGCACAACTGATAAAAAACTCCTTCAATGGTTTGGCGAAGAGAAGGTTTGACATAAATCACCATTTTTAATGTAGTGCCTTTTAATTTATCCCAGAGGGCATCCCATCAAATGGCAACAGCCCCTAAGTAGAGTCTACTCAAAAAACACAACCTATTGAAATAACTGGAATATCAGGCGTATTATGGTAAAATAGTGCGCGAAAAATGACTAAATAGCCTCAAAATCCGTGCACCTATGATCCGATCTTATAGCTCAAAACAACTGACTATTACAGAATTTGACTGGCCTTTTGAAACGGCTCTGGATGAAAATAACCGCTGGGTTAAAGTGAGTCTCTGTATTCCTTGGGATGAACTTGCTGAAGGATACTATTAAGGGCTTTCTGCTCACTCTGGCCGTTCGGCCAAAGATGCTAGATTAGTCATTGGTGCAGTGATCATAAAACATAAACTGAGCCTTTCAGACAGTGAGACCGTACAACAAATTCAGGAAAATCCTTATATGCAATACTTTGTGGAGCTCAGTAGCTATCAAATGAAAGCTCCTTTTTCCCCTCTTTATTTGTTGAAATCAGAAAACGTATGGGGCAGGCAATGTTTGAAGTCTTTCATCAGGCGATTATTGATGCGCATGATGGAGAAAAAACTAAACCTGAATCTGAATCAGAGACAAGCTCTGAAAATCAACCCCATCTCGATCTGTCACCAGAGCAACAACCAGAAGAGTGTGCTACAATGCCAGTTGAAACAGAAAATGATGAGCCACAATCTGACGCTCCGACACATCAAGGTAAACTGGTTTTAGATGCAACCGTCGTGGAACAAGCGATTCGTTATCCAACAGACCTTGGCTTACTCAATGAAGCAAGAGAATTCAGTGAGCAAGTGATTGATGCGCTTTTACCCTCACAGCCCAGAAAAAAAGAAACCGAGAACCTACCGAGAGACAGCACGAAAAGCTTTTCTAGCCGTAGTTAAACAAAGGCGACCTGGTAGGAAAAAATTACGTCGAGGGATTAAACAGCAACTCCAATACCTGCGTCGAAATTTAGGTCACATTGAACAGTTGCTGACATATTGGTTAGAAGGAACAAAGCTTCCGCTCCCTTATTGGCTACTTTACAGCTACTGGGTCATACAACATCTCTATCAACAACAATGGGAGATGTATCAAACTAAAACACGCCGATGTGACCATCGGATTGTCAGTATTAGTCAGCCGTATGTACGCCCCATTATTCGTGGCAAACAAAATAAAGCGGTTGAATTTGGTGCGAAACTCAGCGTCAGTCTAACAGGAGACGGCTTTGCTCAAGTCGATCATGTGCGCTGGGATGCATTTCATGAAGGACTTGATTTAAAATCACA
>DUAA01000123.1:0-1026 GCA_012961055.1 Nitrospinaceae bacterium | reverse complement strand
TTGAACTATATTAGAGCAAAACGAGCGGATACCTCTATTGCCTGGATTAATAGTATTTTCATGGTAATGAATCTATTTGTTCTGGAAAGGATCTTTTTTGTCTGTCATAAAATAAGTGCCGTATGGAGAATACGACTGTTAAAACAAAAAATAAAATTACTCTGTGCCAGAAACCAGAAAATTTCTTGGGTTTTGGGCTGTTTTATGAAAACCGATGGCTGACTTACTGAGCAAGCTCTAATTATTGGAACTATCTCTTAATAGTTAAGTCTTAGTTTGCTAGTGGATTTAAAGATGAGAAATGAAATAAGCTACATGCATAAATATAGAACAAGCTGTAGGATTTTTTATGGATACATGGATGGATTAAAGGGGATATGTAATAAAAAATTATTTGCAATTAGTATAGCTATTGTTTTGAGTGTAGCTACCCGAGCATGGGCGACACCAATAAATAATGAGAGTGAAAATACTAAATCTGCTAAAGAACTGACTACGGCAGTGAATGATAGTGGTCTTGGGGTCGCTGCTAAGTCAACTTTTACGCAGACTGATGTTGATTCACAAGGGCGTGGTAACCCGGTTGCCACGTTTGGGCTTGGAGCTGCAGATACCGCATTAACCTATGCAGTAAACCATTCTGAATTAATGGGCACGGTGACAGGTGTAGGAGTGGATCATGAGCTAGGTCAAGGCTTAACTCTTCCCCTATCCAATAATATTATTGAGGCTTCATTTAATAACTTTACAGGTATTAGTCAGAGCGTACAAAACTCTGGTGTTGCAGCATTAACGCAACAGCAAGTTTCGTTTCAGGGTGATATTAGTCTCAATTAAAAAAGTATCTGATTATTTTAGATTACTACAAAAAACCCCCTAATTAGGGGGCTAGTAAAGTGTGGATAGTTAAGGTAAAGTAAAGTTGTATTTACTCAAAAGGACTGTGATTTTCTTATAGGTTGAGGTATTGGATGAAAACGATCATGTTATTGTCTAGCGATAGCTTTATTGGTGGGTTTTTGAAAG
>DUAA01000122.1 GCA_012961055.1 Nitrospinaceae bacterium | reverse complement strand
TGTCATGATTTTGGTCGGATCATTCGTGAAAATGATGGATCTGTATTAAAAATTGTGGAAGTCAAAGATGCCTCAGAAGCCGAGAAAAAAGTTGACGAATTTAACTCTGGAGTATATTGTTTTGACAATAGATTGTTTTTTAAGGCTTTAGGGTATATTGACACTGATAATGTTCAGAAAGAATATTATTTAACCGATACGATCGAATATCTAGTGCGAAATAGGTATTCCGTTCGAACAATTCAGACGAAAGACGCGAACGAGATACTGGGAATCAATTCCCCGGATGATTTGAGCCGAGCGGTGCGACTGCTTGTTGAACGCCGTGGATCTTCGTAACTAACTTTATCCTTCCTAATCAGGATTTTCTCAAATGAAAGCCATAATCCTTGCTGCAGGCGAAGGCGCTGATATTAGCCCTTTTTCAGACACTCGGCCCATCTCTATGATTGGGGTTGCTGGACGAACTTTGCTGGATAATACCTTTGCCTTGTTGAAAAATGCTGGAATTAACGACATCTTTGTGGTGGTTGGACACAAATCAGAAAAGTTGATCGAACGGCTTCAAGAACAAGACCATAACGGGTTGAACCTGCATTATGTCGAGCAAAAGCGCAAGCTGGGTATTGGAGATGCGGTGTTGAAGGTTAAAAATAAAATATCGCCCGGTGAGTATTTCATGCTTTTGTATGGAGATACTTTGACGGCAGAAAATATTTTTAACAAAGTTCAACAATCTTTTCATGCCTTTAAATGTCCGGTTGCATCTATTTGTCTGCCTCCTTCCAATCAAATGTTTGGCAATGTGTTCCTGAATGCCCGGATGGAAATCACTAAAATTATTGAAAAACCCAAGGGAAATAACCTAGGAAACTATGTATTGTCTGGGGTGTTTGTATTGTCGTCATCTTTTTTTAAGTTGCTCGAATCGTCGGGTAAATCCATGGAAAAGGCATTGAAGAAAGTGGTGGCAGGAGAAGGGCTGCGTGCTTCCATGTGGGAAGATGAATGGCTGGATGTGGTTTATCCTTGGGAGATTCTAACGGCAAATAAGATGATCATGGACTCGTGGCAGGAGTCTTCCATAGCCAAGAGTGCGACACTAGAAGCTAACGTTACTCTTCAGGGAATTGTTCACATTGAACCTGGGACGATTATTAAATCCGGCGCAGTACTGGAAGGCCCTTGTTGCATTGGGGAGGGAAGTTATATCGGCAATAACTCCCTTGTCAGGAGTTATACCTCTGTTGGAAAAAACTGTTCGGTGGGAAGTGGCGTGGAATTAAAAAACTGTGTGGTGATGGATAATTCCCAAATTGGTCGACTTTCTTTTGTTGGTGATAGTGTGCTAGGTGAAAATGTGGATATGGGGGCAGGGTGCATGACTGTGAACCGAGCTGTGGATTGGAAGCCGATTTCTGTGAAAAATGGGAAGCGCAGTATAAAAACGGGAATGAAAAAATTGGGTGCCTTTTTGGGTGACGGTGTTGTTGTTGGCGCTGGAAACACCCTACAACCCGGTATGGTTGTACCTCCCGGGAAAATTCTTCCTGCTTGTTATACCGTAAGTCAAAAATAACAGGAAGCATATGTGCGGAATTAGTGGTGCAGTTGGGCTGAATAATATATCTGAACTTCTTTTTGAGGGGATCAAGAACCTGGAATACAGGGGCTATGACTCCTGCGGAGTTGCTTTGATGAAGAATAACCGTATTCTCGTCAAAAAAGATATTGGAGGGGTAGAAGAATTTTATAGAAAACACAACGTCATCCAGCTAAAAAGTAAGATAGGCATTGCCCATACCCGTTGGGCAACACATGGAAAAGTAACGCAGGAGAACACCCACCCCTTTATATCTTCCGATGGAAATTTTGCAGTGGTTCACAATGGGATCATTTCAAATTACCGACCCTTGAGAGATAAATTAAAAAAAGAGGGTTTTAACTTTCGCTCTGGAACGGATACCGAAGTACTTGCCCACCTTCTTGAAAAATTTTATAAATGCAGCCGGAATGTTGAGAAAGCTTTTATTAAGACACTGAGCGTCATTGAAGGAACCTTTGCGCTAGCGTTTATTTCTTCTTATCTGCCAGAACAGATTTTTTGTGCAAAAAGAGAGTCTCCTCTGATGCTAGGAATTGGTGACGAAATTAAATTTGTGGGTTCTGATTTTAACGCTTTCATTGATCATACAAAAAATGCCGTTATCCTGGATGATGGGGAATATGCCATTCTTTCCCGGGATGCTTATGTTGTGAAAAGTATATTAAGTGAGGAAGAAGTCACGAAGCCAATCACTAAAATTGAATGGGACAGTGAGACTTCCAAAAAAGGAGGGTATCCGCATTATATGCTCAAGGAAATTTATGAGCAGCCTCAGACCATTTCTAATGCGCTGGACTTAGAACCTTCAGGGTTGGATGGGGTTGTGGATATGTTTTCCAAAGCACGGAACTCTTATTTCCTTGGCGTGGGCACCACTTATTATGTGGCAAAATATGCCAAGTATATTTTTTCGCAGTTGTCCCAAGAATTTTTCCCCTCAATCAGTTCGGATGAATTCCAGGCATTGGCCAATGTGGACAAGCATTCTCTGGTGTTTTGTGCTTCGCAGTCCGGTGAGACATTTGATACCCTATCAGCATTGAAGCATGCTAAATCCAAGGGAGCTCGTATAGCGGCAGTTGTGAATGTCATGGGCTCCTCTATCGCTCGGCTGGTTGATAAAGTGATTATACAGGGATCGGGACCTGAAATCTGCGTGATCAGCACCAAGGCTGCATTGTCGCAAATGGTGATACTGACATTGCTTGCTATGAAACTGGCATTAAAAAAGAAGGTGATTACCCGTAAAACCTACAACCAGCATTTGCAGGCTTTAAGGGAACTTCCTGAAATCATTCAGGGGGTTTTGAATGAACGGTCTGGATTTATCCATCGTCTCGCCAGTAAATATTCAGCAAGCCGAAACTGGCTCTACTTGGGGCGAGGAGTATACTATCCCATTGCTTTGGAAGCGGCTTTGAAAATGAAAGAAGTCGCCTACGTCCATGCTGAAGGAATGCCTGGCGGATTTTTAAAGCACGGGACTCTGGCTATGATTGATGACGATGTTTTTTCGATAGTATTTGTCCCGCCTCCTGAAGATAAAGTGCTTTATGAATCTACTCTCCATAGCATAGAGGAAATTCGTGCTCGGTCAGGTTTTGTTTTGGGAATACATTTCACACCACAAGGGAAAAACCAAGATTTATACAGTGAAGAGCTTATCTTACCTAAGGTGCCTCCTTTGGTGGCTCCCCTTGTGCAACTGGTCATTGGTCAGTTATTTGCATACTTTACTGCGATCTCCCTCAAACGCAATATTGATAAACCTCGATTCCTCGCTAAATCTGTTACCGTTGCCTGAAAATCTTCTCAGTGGTTAATATTTTATTTTCAGGTTTCGAGGCAGTCTGTTACATTAAACCTTCCTTTTTTTATTTTAATGAAATGAATTTATGTCTGAAAAAACTGCAGTAGCTTTAACGATAGCCGGATCAGATTCAGGTGGGGGTGCGGGCATACAAGCCGACCTCAAGACATTTTCTGCCTTGGGGGTATTTGGTAAAACTGTGATAACTTCCATCACTTCCCAAAATACTCTGGGTGTCCAGGCGGTGGACGATTTGCCAGTGGAAGTGGTGGCGAGCCAACTCAAATCTATACTTGAAGACGATAAATGCCAAGCCATAAAAATAGGCATGTTGGGCAATGAAAATATTGTAGATCAGGTTGCCACTTTGCTCAAACGTTATAGAGTTAAAAAACTGGTTGTCGATCCTGTTATTTTTTCGAGCTCTGGAAAAAAGCTGCTTACCAAACCTGGGGTTGAGGTGATGAAAAAGCGCTTACTCCCTTTAGCTCATCTGGTAACTCCAAACATCAAGGAAGCCGAGATCTTGTCTGGAATTAAAATTAAGCGACCTGCTGATAGAAAACGGGCGGCACGTATCATTCTAAAAACCGGGGTTCAAGCTGTAGTGATAACGGGAGGACACTTGAAAGGAAACCCTGAGGATCTGTTTCTGGATCAGAAGGGTATGGAGGTTTTAACCTCTGAAAGACTTTCGAATTCAGACCCGCATGGGACAGGTTGTGTTTTTTCATCAGCGATTACAGCGGGTCTGGCTTTAGGTTGGCAGACTTTTCCGGCTGTGCAGGCAGCAAAGGATTTTGTAGGCCGGGCAATTCTTGGAGAAGTGATTTCTGGCAAAGGAAAGCTCAGTGTTGAGCCACTATCCGAGTTGTATCGGGAGAATGAGAAAGCGCGTGCGGTGCAGGAAATGAAACGAGCCATTCAAATATTCCGGGAAGAAAAAATTGGAAACCTGATTCCGGAAGTTCAAAGCAATATTGGTTTAGCTCTAAATAACGCGAAAACTCATATGGATATTCTTGCTATCCCGGGACGACTTATCAAAAATGGGGATAAAATTTTCACAGGTGCAGAACCTGAATTCGGAGGTTCTCGGCATGTGGCAAATATTATACTGACGACCATGCTCCATGATCCGAAAAAACGTGCTGTCATGAATATCAAATATACAGATACGTTACTAAAAATTTGTCAACGTCTTCGATTTAAGATTGCTTCCTTTGACAGGGCTGATGAACCTAAAAATATAAGAGTTCGGGAAGGATCTTCTCTGGAGTGGGGAACACAAAAAGCGTTAACTGACTCCGGTTCGGTTCCGGATATTATTTATGATCTGGGTGGAATACGTAAGGAAGAGATGATCCGTGTTATTGCTGAAGACCTCGAATCTTTAATAAATAAAATTCTGGC
>DUAA01000121.1:1255-4843 GCA_012961055.1 Nitrospinaceae bacterium | reverse complement strand
GCGATCCAGCCGCAAGCGCTGTTTTTAACGAAATCGAACCCAATCTATTGGCCGGCATGCGTTCGCGAGTTTCAGGTGCGTTGTTGTTGAACCATTACAATCACTACATTGACATCTCTTTGGAAAGATTCGAATGTAAGTTTCCTTACCTAAAATCGATAAATGACGAAGGGTAATCGCTTGATCATGCCCATGAAACTTGGTAGTGATTTTTCCGCATTTATGACAATTTGTTTCCTCAATGCTACTTCTTACCGTAATGACAAAGTCACCTCCTTAGCGTGGTTTCCACTTTTTCAATCTTAACCTCTGCAATTCCTAAAGGTATCTCAAATGTATCCATTTCCCTCTCCTACGCTGATGAAGAATTCATGTAACCGATTGATTTCACAATACTTCAATACCACGAAAAATACAAGAGAGCCCTTAATCGATACACAAGCCCCAGCCCGCGATATTGTTGGCTGGGGCTATTTTTATTGAGGGGGTCTTAGAATGTCGGTGCTGTCTCGAAGAGAGGCGCGAGCAGGATATCTTTTTCTGACGCCAGCCTATGTGCTTTATGCACTGTTTATTGCGCTACCACTCGCCGCAGCGCTTGCGCTGTCGGTATTGGACCTTGATCGGTTGACACTTGATATGACCTATGTCGGTTTTAGGAACTACGATTGGGTTCTGGGTGATCCGCGCTTTTGGACTACTTTCCGTAACACCTTTTTATTCATTTCCATGTCTGTCATCGGAAATGTGGGCGGGGGGTTGCTGTTGGCGGTATTTATGGACCGAAAATACCCAAAATTCATTCTCTATTTTCTGCGCTTGGCCTACTTTCTTCCAGTTTTGACCTCTTTAGCGTTCGTATCCTTTATCTGGAAATTTCTTTTTGCCACCGACCTTGGGATCCTCAACTATTATGTTCAGTTGCTCGGATTTGAAAAAATTGGCTGGTTGTCTAATGGCGATATCGCAATATATTCGATCATTTTGGTCGACGTCTGGAAGAATATCGGTTTTTTTATCATCATCATTTTAGCTGCTTTGCAGGGAGTTCCAAAATCACTGATTGAGGCTGCCAAAATTGACGGCGTAACAGAGTGGACCATGTGGATTAGAATTAAAATTCCTTTTATTTCTCCTGTACTTCTCTTCCTTGTCACATATGCAACAATTGGTGGTTTGCAAGTCTTTGACTCCATTAGAATTCTTACAAATGGAGGTCCGGGCGATGCAACGCGCTCTGTGGTCATGTACATGTTCTCTGAAGCTTTTAGCGCAGGGGAACCTGGAGCCGGAGCGGTTTCCGCCCTAGTCCTTTTGGTTGTTATTTCGCTTGTTGTGGCTGCCCAATTCGCGATTGCCTACTTCATTTTACCGAGGAGATAATCGCATGAGATCCATTCAATCAATTGGTCCTGGAGCAACTTTCTCTGATCGACTTGCTTCCAGCATGCAGGCAATACATTGGCGCAACACAGTTTTTTTAGTCATATTGGTTATCGGAGCAATATTCATGTTGATGCCATTCCTGTGGATGTTTGCTTCTACCATGAGGCCAGCAGCAGAAGCGTACAAACTCCCCCCAAGTTTTTTCCCAAATGATTTCAATACCGAGTCTTATGAGACATTGCTATCCGGACCGGTCCCATATTTACGGATGTACTGGAATAGTTTTATCGTTGCATCGGTCACGACGTTTGCTGTGATCGTGACGTCTGCATTGGCCGCCTTTTCGTTCTCGCGGCTCAGAATGCCGGGGTCGAATATTCTGTTTGCTCTACTATTGGCAGGCCTCATGGTGCCACCAGCCATGCTTATCATCCCGTTATTCTATGGCGTTGCGTGGATGGGTCTGCACAACACGATATGGGCGATCATCCTGCCAGGATTGGCAAATCCGCTCGCAATTTTCATGATGAGATCTTTCATGCAAAGTCAATCTCGTGAATACGAGGAAGCAGCATTCATTGACGGCGCAAGTTACTGGACCATTTTTTGGCGCATATCGTTGCCGCAAATGGGACCACCCATCGCTGCACTGGCCATCATTGTCTTTACAACTAGCTGGAATAACTTTTTGTTGCCCCTCGTTTTCGCAAGGAGCCAAGATGTCATGACCCTTCCTGTCGGAATACTTTCACTGTCGCAGGCCACAATGGGTGTTAAACTTTCTGTCCTGATGGCGGCCGTCACTCTGGCGCTTCTGCCTTTAATGATCGTGTTCTTAGTTGGCCAAAAATTCATCGTCCAAAGCATAGCGAGCACTGGGCTTAAAGGCTGAATGCAACATTATCTAGGAATAAAAAAATGAGCAAAGTAGAGCTACGAAATATTGATAAATACTTCGGAAAATTCCATGCTATCCAGGGGGTTGACCTTACCATTAACAAGGGCGAACTAATCGTTTTCGTTGGTCCTTCAGGCTGCGGAAAATCCACTATGCTGAGGCTTATTTCTGGTCTTGAAGATATTTCAGGCGGTGAGCTTTTGATAGATGAGCAGATAGCAAATAACTGGATGCCCGTCCAGCGAAAGGTTGCAATGGTTTTTCAATCTTACGCGCTTTATCCCAACATGACGGTATCTCAAAATATTGCGTTTGGTCTGCAGCAGGCAAAATTGCCGAAAGCGGAAATTGCTACGCGCGTCGCAGAGGCCTCAGCGACGCTCAAGCTTGACGAATTGCTGGGTCGCCGACCGTCGCAACTGTCGGGAGGGCAATCTCAGCGGGTTGCAATCGGTCGGGCCATCGTCAGGGACCCCAGCATCTTTTTGTTTGATGAGCCATTGTCGAACCTTGATGCGGAATTGCGCGTTCATATGCGCGTGGAACTTGTTGCTCTTCATCAACGCATCAAGAAAACGATGATTTATGTGACCCACGATCAGGTTGAAGCCATGACGATGGCGGAACGGATCGTTGTGCTCAACGCTGGCCGCATTGAGCAGGTTGGAACGCCGCTGGAACTTTACAACGCGCCGAAGAATGAATTCGTGGCCGTTTTCCTGGGTTCGCCCAAAATGAATATCCTTACAGAAATCTCAAGAAACGGGAACGAGATTACTCTGCCCGGGGGCAGGATATCAGTATCCGACGAGGCAATGGCAACGCATTCTGTGAAAATCAAGGTAGGCCTGCGTCCGGAACATATTGTTTTAGGAAATCCTGAAACGATGCCTTTGCGTGGAAGAGTGCGTCTTGTTGAGCAACTCGGCAGCGAAAGCTTCATCTATGTCGAATTATCGCCAGAACAAACCATTGTTGTCCGAAAATCGGGACAAGACGCGCCAAACCCAGGCGAAATCGTCGGCGCCGGGCATCTTCCCGAGTGTAGCTACATTTTTGATGCAGCTACAGGAATATGCATGAAATCTAATGACGGTAACAGGGGAGGGTATGAAAAAACTCACTGGAAAAATCAACCTTGATTACGGCCGCAGGTCAGGGCATTGGACGCGAGGCGACCGAACTTTTCGCGGCCTGATTGCACTGTTGAAAATTTTACGGACACTCAATTAACTAAGACCAGTTATAGTGGAAATGTAAATTGATTGAGGTTGAAAAAAGTGTACCATAAGCTAAAATCGAAA
>DUAA01000121.1:0-1058 GCA_012961055.1 Nitrospinaceae bacterium | reverse complement strand
CCTATCCCTCATACTCCTATCCTCTCATGCATTCAAACAAAATCATTTTGATTCTGGCTTCTCTTTTAGTATTCTTCGCCTTCTCCTGTAAAAAGTCGTCCGAAGACATTTCTATTGCAGGTAAATATTGTGAAGACTGGGACACCAAAGATTCAAATGGTTATCGTTTTTCAAACAATGTCTGGGGAAAAGGTTCTTATCAGAATGGGGAAGATTACACAGCTTGTATCACTGTAACTGATGCATTTCCGTCAGAGACTAAGATTGAATGGAATTGGCCTTTGAATAATGGTGGAGTAAGGTCCTATCAGGAAATCTATGTTGGTCGTAAACCGTGGGATTCTAAAGGTACTGAAAATTCACCTTTCCCAATCAAAATTAATAACCTGAAGGAATTCAAGGTTGAATTTGATTTGGATAGAAGTTATTCATCTAACGGTTATAACATTGCTTTGGAGACTTGGTTGGCTAATGATCCTGATGGAGGACAATCTGCAATTACGCATGAGGTAATGATCTGGTTGCACAAAGGTAGTGATCCCAGCCCGGCTGGAGGCAATGGAAACTCAGCAAATCTGGTTCTGTCAGGGCCATCTCACCAAGTTTGGAGAAATGCAAACCACAATAGTTGGGACTATACTGCTGTAGTTTATGATACAGATTATCTTGCCGGTACAGTAGATATGAAGCTTGTGCTTAATGAATGGAAAAGGCTTGGTTGGGTTAGCGGTGAGGAATATATACTTGATCTGGAGTTGGGTGCAGAGGTTGTTTTAGGGGAGGGCAGTTTTACAATAAAAAATTTCATCGTAACTGCTAATTAAATAACCCAATGCAAGGGCTCATTGGCACTTCATTAGTCATGAACGGAAAGTTTGCCAGGGTAGGACTTTAAGGAGAAGATTTTGGTTGGAATAGAGAAGGTGAGGATTTGAAAAGCTCTAAGAATTGGAGTTAACTTCAAAAAGTTGAAAGAAAGAAGGAGGATGAAAAAAATGTTAGACATAAAATAAATTATTTTAAAGAAAATGTTTACATATCTTTGTGATTTGCCATAT
>DUAA01000120.1 GCA_012961055.1 Nitrospinaceae bacterium | reverse complement strand
GGGCTATCGTGTTTAAAATTGAAAGTCATAACCATCCATCTTTTATCGAACCGCGCCAAGGAGCAGCGACCGGCGTAGGCGGTATAATGCGGGACATATTCACCATGGGCGCCCGGCCTATAGCCTTGTTAAATTCATTAAGGTTTGGTGACCTAGAAGAGCCACGCACCCGGTTCTTGCTCAACGGTGTTGTCGATGGCATAGCCAGTTATGGAAACTGTACCGGCGTCCCCACCGTAGGCGGAGAAATTTATTTTGACTCCTGTTACAACGGAAATATTCTGGTCAATGCGTTCTGCCTCGGGCTAGTTAAAACGGATCGAATCTTCCTTGCTGGAGCAGGCGGGGTGGGCAACCAAATACTTTATGTTGGCTCCAAAACTGGACGTGACGGAATTCATGGTGCCAGCCTCCTGGCTTCTTCTGAATTTGATGAAACCACCGAAGACAAGCGACCCACTGTGCAGGTGGGTGACCCGTTCACCGAAAAACTGTTAATCGAAGCCTGCCTTGAGTTATTCAAGTTTGACTGGGTGGTAGGTGTGCAGGATATGGGTGCGGCAGGACTGACTTCATCTTCATTTGAGATGGCGCATCGGGCAGAAACTGGGGTCTTTATGGATTTATCAAAAATTCCTCTGCGCGAGGAAGGCATGACTCCCTACGAAATACTTCTTTCTGAGTCGCAGGAACGCATGTTATTCGTGATTGAACCCGGTCATGAAAAAGAGGCCTTTGCGGTACTCGAAAAATGGGACCTGGACGCAGCAATCATCGGCGAAGTGATTAAGGACTCCTGTGTGCGTATTGAGTTTGAAGAAAAAGAGGTGGTGAATCTGCCTATCTTTCCAGTTGTGGATGGAGCACTGGACCTGATACGACCCTCAAAACGCCCTGCATATCTTGATGAAGTAGAACAGGTGAACCTGGCTGACCTTCCTGATATTTCAAACGGTAATACGGCCATAAAAAGACTTCTAGCCTCCCTAAATATTGCCAGCAAAGAATGGGTCTTTGAGCAATACGACCACATGGTGCGTTTGAATACGTTAGTAATGCCCGGGTCGGATGCGGCTGTTCTACGCATCAAGGATACGCAGAAAGCAGTGGCCATTTCAGTAGACTGTAACAGCCGCTATTGTTATCTCAACCCTTATGAAGGAGCAGCAATCGCCGTTGCAGAAGCCTGTAGAAATGTGGTTTGCTCTGGTGCAAAACCGATTGGCCTGACCAATTGCCTGAATTTCGGAAACCCCGAAAAGCCAGAAATCATGTGGCAACTCCAACAAGCGGTTGAAGGCATGGGCGATGCATGTAGGTTTTTTGATATTCCGGTAGTCAGTGGTAACGTCAGCCTATATAATGAAACGAAAGGGAATGCGATTTACCCAACTCCAACAGTTGCAGTTGTCGGACTGATTGAGGATCAGCAAAAGGTGATGACTCAGGGGTTTAAAAAAGCTGGGGACCAAATCGCTCTTATCGGTTTTTCCATGGAGGAATTAGGAGGGACCGAATACCTGAAAGTCATGTTTGATCGCAGTGAGGGGGAACCTCCTATACTGGATCGAAAAAATGAAAAACAGGTTCAGGATTTTTGTCTGGACCTGATCCAAAAAGGTCTTATTTCTTCTGCTCATGATTGTTCCGAGGGAGGGTTGGCAGTCGCGGTCGCAGAATCTTGTTTTTCATATGGAGGCCATACTTTAGGAGCCACACTCGCACTGGAATCCACTCTTAGAAATGATTCGCTATTATTCGGGGAAACTCAATCTCGGATTATTATTTCTTTTCCTGAAGAACAAACCAAAGAGATTGAAAAATTAGCGGCAGCATGCCCGATCAATTTCTCCTTGATCGGTAATGTAGGAGGTTCTGATTACACAATTTTGGTCAATGGGCAGGAAGTCATTAAACAGAAAATCAAAGTATTAAAAGATATCTGGAAAAATTCTCTGGGGAACTATGCTGGATAAATTGCATGAAGAATGTGGAGTCGTAGGCGTATACGGTCATCCTGAGGCCGCCAATCTGGTTTATCTCGGACTTTACGCACTGCAACACCGAGGCCAGGAGAGCGCAGGAATTGTAGCTAGCGATCATTCCAAAATGCACATTGAACTGGGGATGGGACTAGTCGCCGATGTCTTTAACACGGAACGAATCCTGAAATTGCCCGGTCCTCTGGCAATCGGTCATAACCGTTATTCCACCGCAGGAAAAAGTGAACTGGTCAATGCCCAACCCTGCATGATCAACTATTCCGCCGGCTCTCTCGCCTTGGCGCATAACGGCAACCTCGTTAACGCCCAAACCATTCGTAAAGAATTAGGAACCAAAGGAGCTATTTTCCAGTCCACCAACGACAGCGAGGTCATCGTGCATCTGATGGCCAAGTCAAAAGCAGAAACTTTCGTTGACCGGGCTGCTGAAGCTCTCAGGCAAGTGAGCGGTGCTTATTCATTAGTCCTAATGACGGAGAAAGAATTACTGGCCGCACGCGACCCACAAGGATTTCGCCCTCTTTGTCTGGGAAAACTCGATGGTGCCTATATCATCGCTTCAGAAACCTGCGTTATGGATTTGATCGAAGCGGAGTTCATCCGGGAAGTGGAGCCAGGAGAATTGATTTTGATCAACGATCAGGGAGTCCATTCTTTTTTTCCTTTTAAAAAAGCCGAACCGAAACATTGTGTGTTTGAACATATTTATTTCGCTCGTCCAGACAGTTATATATTTGGAGAGCATGTATATTCGGCCCGCAAGAATATGGGCCGGGCCATGGCCCAGGAAAGTCCCGTCGATGTTGATCTTATTGTTCCCGTGCCCGACTCAGGAGTTGTTTCGGCAATGGGTTTTTCAGAGGAGAGTGGCATCCCTTTTGAAATGGGTCTCATTCGAAACCATTATGTGGGAAGAACATTCATTGAACCGCAATCGCAGATCCGGCATTTTGGTGTAAAACTTAAATTGAACGCGGTAAAAACTGTAATCCAAGGTAAGCGCATCGCCATCATTGACGATTCCATCGTGCGCGGCACCACCAGCCGCAAGATCGTAAAAATGCTTCGGGATGCAGGAGCTAAGGAAGTTCATATACGCATTTCTGCTCCTCCCATTCTGCACCCCTGCTTTTACGGCATTGACACACCCACCAAAGAAGAATTGATCGCCCACAAATACAATCTTGAAGAAACACGCCAGTACCTTGCAGCAGATTCTTTAGCCTACCTCAGTATTGAAAAAATGTTGAATGTGTTGGAAAACGGAAAGAAAAAATTCTGTTCCGCCTGTTTCGATGGCAATTATCCAGTCCCAATCATCGACAAGAAACTGGAAACCAACCAAATGGGGTTGTTTGCCAGTAAAAAATTGAAATAACTACCATTCTGACGAACAAAGAGTGATCTCATTTCACTTGCTTAAGAACCAACCCCGGAGATTCTTCAACAGGCTCAGGATAACACCCAAAAACCCTATTTTCGTCATGATGAGCTAATCGCAGCATCACTCTTATGCTTTCAAATCACGCAAAGTTCCCCAGCTTATTGGGCATCGCCCGGTAGCGATACTGGAGTTTTTTCCAGAATCTCACCTAGCTCTTTAAGTTCTGCACGGTACCGTAACATCGATTGGTCCAGTTGCGCCTGCGACTCCAAAATCCTGCGGTAAGTGCGCCGAATTCTGTCATAGTCAACCTTGTTCAAAACCAGTTTATTGCCCTTTCCAAGTTCCAACATTTCAGACGGGGTATCTAAGGTTTCAGCCACTTTTAGAGCAGGTAACGACTCTTCTCCAGACTCATGCATTAACCCTGGGAATATTTTTTTCAGGGCTTCGTCCAAAGTTCGCTCCATGGCAATATTGTCTTCATAACTGACAATGACGCGCTTAAGTTCGGGAATCTTTCCGGCATCAGCTTTCAAGTATAAAGGCCGCACATACAACAAGGACTCCTCAACGGGAATGACCAGAAGGGTGCCCTGGATAACGCTCGACCCACGCTGATCCCACAGCGAAATCTGCCGCGAAATATCAGCATCCTGATTGATCCTGGCTACAATCTGGTTGGGTCCAAACACCAGCTTCTGCTTAGGAAACTTATATACATCCAGCTTGCCATATTGTTCACCATCACTTCGAGCCACCATCCAGGCAGAAAGATTGCTCTTTCCTCGTGGAGTGTAAGGAAGCATAAGAATGTACTCTTCCTGATCCTCTCCCGGAAGCTTCATGATGGTGTAATAGGGCTGCATTATTTCACCGTCAATTTCAGGAATTTCCCATTGATCTTCTTTGTTATAGAAAACTTGCGGCCGTGTCATGTGATAGGTAGCATAAATAAATGTCTGGATCTTAAACAGGTCAGTAGGATAGCGAATGTGGCTTCGCAAATCTTCCGGCATCTGGCTCAGGTCTTTAAACAGATCAGGAAATATATTCCGATACGTCTGGATGATGGGATCTTTTTGATCAGCAATATAAAAATTCATCGAACCATCATAAGCATCGATGGAAATTTTTACAGAGTTGCGTACATAGTTGCCAAACTGGGGAATTTTGGGAGAATAAGGAAAGTTGTCACTGACCGTATATGCATCATAGAGCCAAATCAGACGGCCTTCTGAGATCACTAGGTAGGGATCATTATCCAACCTGAGAAATGGAGCTATTTTCTCTACCCGGTCTGTGATATTTCGATACATCAGAACCCGGCTATCGGCGTTTAAATCTTGGGAGAAAACAACTTTAAGAGTTTTGAACCGGGCCGCCAGAACGAGCTTACGAAAAAAAGAACCGACTTCAAAACCGCCCTCGCCTTCATAGTTTTTGTATACATTTT
>DUAA01000119.1:3162-4861 GCA_012961055.1 Nitrospinaceae bacterium | reverse complement strand
AGCGCCAGTAGGCAACAAGGCCGCGCCCTGAGTAAATGAGCAGCAACTTTCTGATGAGCAAGGAGTTGTCTTTACCCAACAAAACCTTTGTCCAGTTGCCTCCCTCGTTAGAGGGTATCTCGGTATTAAGAACTTTTGTTCGCAGCTTCCATGAAGGGAAAGCTTTCTAAATACTCCGCATCGATGACACTCAGTTTTCCGTGCAGAGAATTCTCAATATATTTCTTGTAGATTCTGTCAAATTGATTGCCGGTTTCAGTAGTACTTTTTAATTCGAGGTAACGGGTTTCAACCGAGTCACGGTTAAGAAGTTTGATTGTAGAGTCATCCAGTTTTAAGGGAGCTGTTAATTTTTTCAGCGCAGCTAGAGGCTCTATGCCTTCTGCAATAATGTCCTTGATTTCTGTTTCGATCAAATCTTTTCTTTCCTGATGGCGGGCATGAGGATAATCGGCCTGAGAGAAAATCATAAAATCCAAATCGAACCAATAATTGTTGATGAAGTCATCAAAGCTCACTTCAACCCCATTGCTCAAATGAATGTCTCGTGAATTACCCGGATCGTCTCGCACCAGACTATTGTAAACCTGAATAATATTATGAATGCAATCGTAAAGGACAGGCCAATGATAGGCACTGGCTGTTTCGTGAGTACGAAAGGAGTCCATTGACTTGATCAATGTGACTAGCATGAAATGCATATCTGCCATTCCCAGAAATGCTGATGTCCATGGAAATCGGTTTTTATACCATTGCCCAATATCGGCAGGATACTCCTGCCGGGAGGAGTCTGTTGGGGGCCGGTGGTCGTTGTCGACATAATTCATAATGTCATCAACTTCCTTGTAGGCCAGATCCAGTCCAGCTCGCACCACGGTATAGGGAAACAGTTTACGTTGGTACTCCATATACTGCTTCAACTTAGGAAGCTTGTCTTCCAGTTGGTGGTGGTGCTCTCTTTTGCCAATTTCTTTGGCGAATATCAACATGGTGTGTCCTTTATTTTTTATTTCCCGGATCAAAACGTTGGGTGAACATTTTCACCAGGTTCATTTTTTCTTCATCGCTCATGTTTTCAAGCATCTTTCGGGCTTCGTCCATTTTTTCTGGAGTCATTTCCTCCATGGCATTTTTAGCAGCACCCTGAAAGCCCTTCAGGTTACCAGCTCCTTTAACCCAGGAAAATTCATCTGTTGCCGGACCTTCTGCACTAGGGAGTTTAAAATCTACTTTTTCCCGAGAACGGAACTCAAGATGATTGCCAAGGATCTTGCCAAAAATCTGTTGTTCCTGAAGTTTGTCCAGAACGTCAGTCAGTGAAGTCCCATACTTTTTACAGGCATCATAAACTGGCTTGAAGGGAAGCCGAACAATCTTCTCGGGATACCCATTCTTATGGATGGAATGTTTGATGCTTTCTTCAGCAGGGTTCGACTCAGACGCGCTCATAAAATATCAACCGGACTTTATTATTAGATAATAGTGCTAGTAATGGGGTTTATTTTGGAATGTAGTATACTCCACAGTGTAGAAGTTTACGCACCGATTTTTTTCACTCAATGAATGCGTTATGAGCAAAATCAAAAACAGGAAACCTAATAAAGTCCGCAGTGATCCTGGTGTTACGCTTCGGATTGCGCTGGCACAAATCAATGGATTGGTGGGTGGTTTTAAAGCAAACGTTGACAAGGTCAGATGG
>DUAA01000119.1:1094-3140 GCA_012961055.1 Nitrospinaceae bacterium | reverse complement strand
CGGTATCGTCTTGTTCCCGGAACTCATCCTGACCGGCTATCCGCCTGAAGATTTACTATTTAAAGAAAGTTTTATCAAAAATTGCCGTGAAGCTTTAAAAAAAGTGGTTTCTCATACACGGGGGCTAACAGTTGTAATAGGATTTGCCGAACGCAAAGGAAAACAGCTTTATAATTCTGCCGCTCTGATATGCGATGGAAGACATGTCGGAACCGCTCGTAAAATGTTGCTTCCAAATTATGGAGTGTTTGATGAAAAACGTTATTTCACAGAAGGGGATGAACCAGTTCGTTTTTCTTTGCAGGGCGTGCAAATTGGACTGACCATCTGTGAAGACATTTGGGAAGAATCCGGTCCTGGAAAATCTCTGTGCAAGGATATAGACCTGCTAATAAATATCTCTTCCTCCCCTTATCATAAAGGTAAAGGCAAAGCCCGTCGACAGATGATCATCAAACGGGCAAAAAGTTATAAGTGCCCTATCGCCTATGTCAATATGGTTGGAGGTCAGGACGAACTAGTCTTTGACGGTCAGAGCCTTGTGGTGGGAGCCGATGGGAAGATCATTGTTCAGGGCAACTCGTTTGAAGAAAAAATTATTTTTACCGATATTACTCTGCCACCTCGGAAGCAGAAGATGAAAGTAAAAGGAATTCGTAGTTACCGGACATCGGCATCTAAGACCCGTGTAAAGAAGATGCCTCAATTGTCACCTTATATCTACAGGGAAAAATCGGAAGAGGAAGAAGTTTACTCAGCTCTGGTGCTGGGTACTCGCGACTACATTCATAAAAATGGATTCACAAAAATAGTTCTGGGTTTGAGCGGGGGAATCGATTCCTCTCTCACTGCAGTGGTCGCGGTAGATGCTTTGGGGGCTGATAATGTGATTGGAGTGTTGATGCCTTCCCCTTATTCTTCTAAGGGCAGTATCAACGACTCATTAGTGTTGGCGAAAAATCTAAATATACAAACTTTCACCTTTCCCATTACGTCAGCCATGAAGGCTTATAAGAGCATTCTTACTGATGTTTTTAAAGGAACGGGTTCCGGTCTGACGGAAGAAAATCTACAAGCCCGCATCCGAGGTAATCTGCTGATGGCTTTATCCAATAAATTTGGTTGGATGGTTTTAACAACGGGTAACAAGAGTGAAATCAGTATGGGTTATTGTACGCTCTATGGTGATATGGCTGGTGGATTTGCCGTGATCAAGGATGTGCCCAAAATGCTGGTTTACCAACTATGTCATTGGCTGAACCGGGATAAAAAAATTATTCCAAAAAAGATTTTGACCAAAGAACCTTCAGCAGAACTGCGACCCAATCAAAAAGATACCGATTCGTTACCGCCCTATGATTTGCTCGACCCCGTCTTGTTGCGTTATATCGAAGAAGACCTTTCAGTCGAAGAAATTAAAGTTGGAGGTTTGTCCAAATCAGAAATCCAGCGCATTGCTCGACTCGTAGACCTCAATGAATACAAGCGCCGACAAGGTCCACCGGGGGTGAAAATTACCCCAAAAGCCTTTGGAAAGGATCGTCGCCTCCCTATCACCAATTATTAATCTACTGGAAAAGGTATCATTTTTTTTCATTTTATCTGCGTTATTTTTGGAGGCGAATGGGATGGATTGGGTTTTGCATTAAGACCGGTTATGCTCTCCGAATCAAAGTATTTGTCTCCAAAAATAAAATGATGGAGTGAATAATGAAAATTGGATTTTTTGGGCTTGGAAAAATGGGTTTTTATACTGTGGTTCCAGTGATACAGTCCACTTTGTCAAGATGGTTCATAATGGAATTGAATACAGGATGATTCAAGTATCTGTCGAAATTTTTGAGGTCATGGAGAAACCTTCGTTTATTTGGAGTATATTTTGAGACGTTTAGGAAAAATATTGAGAATCTTGTCTTAAGCAAATGTTTCCCCTTTATCCCTCATTGTCTGGGGGTTTTACTTTTGCCCTATGCTGAGTGGGTGGTAGAATAGGTTGAAAATTTCAATTTAAAACCAATCTCATTATGAGTTTCATTTTTTCTAGAG
>DUAA01000119.1:0-1061 GCA_012961055.1 Nitrospinaceae bacterium | reverse complement strand
CTTTCGGGATGTGGTGTGTTTGACGGAGCGGAGATTCATGAGTCGGTGCTCACGTTGCTGGCGATTGACCGGGCCGGTGCCAAGGCGATTTGTATGGCTCCTGATGTTGATCAGTTGCATGTGATCAATCACCATAACGGTGAAGTGATGCTGGGTGAAAAACGCAATGTGCTGATTGAGTCGGCTCGTATCGCCCGTGGAGAAATCCGCGATATCAACTCTATCCGGGCCGATGATCTTGATGCTTTAGTATTTCCAGGTGGGTTTGGCGCGGCAAAGAACCTCTCCAGTTTTGCGGAAGAGGGGGAAGACTGCGTGGTCAACGCGGATGTCAAGCGCTTGGTGAAAGAGTTCATAGCTAAAAAGAAACCGCAAGCAGTATTATGCATCGCTCCTGCCATGATGGCTAAAGTTTATCAGGATGAATCCTCTAAACCTACTTTAACCATTGGTAATGATAAAAATGGCATTAGCATGATTGAAGCGATGGGTAGCACACATCAGGAATGCTCGGCGCGGGATTTTATCCTTGATAAAGAACATAATATTGTCTCGACTCCTGCCTATATGGTAGGTCAGAGCATCTCGGAAGTCGCCGAAGGCATAGAAAAAACCATCACTGAACTCCTAAGAATGACCCCCTAGCTGGGATTACTACGGGCTAACCTATTGTTTTACCTATGTCGCAGCCAAGGCCGGGGCGGACTGATATATTCATATGGCAAAATTTATGATTTGCCGGCGGCCATCGTTCATCCGTTTAATATTTACGGTCCGTGTTAGCATACGGGAAAAGCCATTCCCATAAATTTTAGAGAAACCGTTGAATCAAACAATTTCCAGAATTTGAATATTAACCAATGCTGTAGACTTTTGCAGGGCATCTTCCCCTCTCGGACTGAGCTTGTTACCTGCCACATTTAAAAAATGGAGGCCAGAGAGTTGATGAGAATTAGCAAGATGGACAGCACCTTCATCACCAATGGCATTCAGGGCGAGTACCAGTCGACGAAGGCTGACCAGATTTTTGGATTCGGCAATGGCTTTAGTGCCTGCTTCAT
>DUAA01000118.1 GCA_012961055.1 Nitrospinaceae bacterium | reverse complement strand
AAATTTTGTAGAACAATAAATGTTTATGGAGCGGTAACGGTTTGGATTGGATCACTGAAATTTTATATGATACCTGGGATTTCATCGTTCTGTTTCTGGAAGAGAACATTCCTCTGGTCGTGGGAAGCGTTAAGGCTGTGATCATTGCAGTTGCGATTATGTCGGTGGTTCCGGCATTAGTTTGGCTAGAGCGGCGTTTGATGGGCCGGTTTCAGGTTCGCTTGGGACCGAACAGGGTCGGGCCTTGGGGTTTTGGTCAACCGATGGCGGATACGATAAAGTTGCTTTTCAAGGAATCCATCATTCAGAGTTCTGCGGACAAGTTTTTGTTTCATCTGGCTCCTGCCGTGGTAGTCGTTACAGCGATTGTGGCGTTTGCGGTCATTCCCTTTGGAGCACCTGTTGAGGTGCTCGGTCAGGAGATTCCGTTTTGGGGAGCCAATGTGAACAGCGGAATTTTATTCGTATTCGCGATTTCTGGGATGGGTATTTATGGCATGGTGCTTGCGGGTTTGGCGTCGAATAATAAATATTCCCTGATGGGGGGCTTACGTTCCTCTGCTCAGATGATCAGTTATGAATTGACGTTGGGGCTTTCGGCGTTGAGCGTTATTGTACTTGCCGGTTCTCTGAATCTGGTAGATCTGGTCCAAGCTCAGGAAGCCTACCCATTTATTCTTATTCAGCCCTTGGCGTTTTTATTGTTCTTTATCGCGGGTATTGCAGAGACTAACCGCGCTCCTTTTGATTTGCCTGAGGCAGAGCAGGAACTGGTGGCCGGTTTCCATACCGAATATACAGGCATGAAGTTTGCCATGTTTTTCATGGGTGAGTACATCAATATGGTGACCATGAGTGCTTTGGTAACCCTGTTGTTTCTTGGCGGGTGGAATTCTTATGGTTTACCAATTTGGCCGATTGTATCGTTTGCGCTCAAAGTATTTTTCCTATTGTGCGTGTTCATCTGGTTGAGGTCGACGTTTCCCCGTATTCGTTATGACCGGTTGATGACGTTTGGATGGAAAGTTTTATTACCATTATGTTTGTTGAATCTTTTGATCACCGGAGCATTGACGGTGATCTGATTTCCCTGAGGGGATAAGCCATGTTACGAGCAACCTTTGATGGGTTAAAGCACCTTTTGATTGGATTGGGGATTACGTTCCGGAATATGTTGTCTACTCCGGTCACGATCCAGTATCCCGAGGTCAAACGAACCATGCCCAAGCGTTTTCGGGGGAGGCACTTCCTGAACCGCGATGAGGATGGGCTTGAAAAATGTGTGGGGTGCTCATTATGTTCAATCAACTGCCCGGTGGGTTGTATTCATGTTGTGTCGGCGGAGAATGACCCGGAAAACCCGGTCTCCAAAGGCGAGCGATACGCAGAGGTTTATGAGATCAATCTGTTGCGCTGTATTTACTGTGGGTACTGTGAGGAGGCCTGTCCGGTAGATGCGGTTGTACTGCGCGAGCACTACGAATTGGCGGATTATGACCGTGACAGTTATATTATGGAGAAAGAGGATCTGCTGGTTTACCCGGAACCGAATAAGTTCCGTGTCAATATTCTGGGTAATACGGAGCGGATCTGATCTGTGCTGAATTGGTAAATTTGTTCCGGGCTTAAAGAGTTTATTTTGGCAATGAGGCTATTTTGCCCTACGCCTGGTGGTAGTTTTGGGAGTTAATTTGTGTTGGAAATTGCTACGGTATTTGACTTTACGCTTAATGCAGTAATTTTTGTGATAGGGGTAACGGCTGTCCTTGCCAGTCTGGGGGTCGTTTTATGTTCTTCACCGATTTACTGTGCCTTGTACCTGATTGGTCATATGATCTGTCTGGCTCTTTTGTTCCTCCTTTATAACGCAGAGTTTCTGGCGGTGGTCCAGATCATCGTATATGCCGGGGCGGTGATGATCCTATTTTTGTTTATTATTGCGCTCCTTGGTGGAAAAAAAGAAGTCCAGGAAAACTCGTTTCACCGGTCCATGGCGATAACCTTCGTGCTCATACTTCTGGGGGAATTGTATTTGTCTGCCACTGTGGGACCCACCCAACAGATTAAGGGTGAAATTCCTGTCGAATTATTTGGGACAGCTAAAGCCATTGGTCTTGAATTGTTTTCAAAACATATCGTGGCGTTTGAGTTGGCTTCAGGATTACTTTTGGTCGCTGCGGTCGGCGTGATTTGTCTGGCAAAATTTTCTTTTGCGCCATTAAGAAGGAGGGTGAAGTAACCATGGGCCAAGAGTTTGTTTTGTTAATTAGTGCTTCTATTTTTTGTGTGGGTACGGTGGGATTCATCATTCGCAAGAATCCTCTCATCATGTTTATGTCAGTTGAGTTGATGCTCAATTCAGTTAACTTTCTTTTGATCAGTTATTCCAGTTTTCTCAATTCGCTGGACGGTCAGATCTTTGCCTTGTTCATCATGACCGTTGCGGCAGCAGAAGTGGTCGTGGGCTTAGCTATCATTCTAACTATTTTCCGCACTCGTCATGATATGGATGTGGACCATATTGATGTGTTGAAAGGGTAATCTTTTGTTTGCAAGTAGCTGGCTCATACTGTTGTTTCCTCTGCTCGGCTTTATCGGCCTGAGTTGGTATGGCAATCGGATCTCCCGGAACTTGGTTGGACTCGTGGGTTGCGGAACCGTAGGTGCATCCTTTTTTATGTCGCTGGTGACATTGAGCAATCTTTTGTTTTTACCGGACGAAGAACGGGTGGGACATGTCCAGGTTCTTTACCAATGGATATCGGCGGGGTCGTTTAAGCTGAATCTGGCCATTCTGGTGGACCCCCTTTCAGTATTTATGTTCCTGATCGTAACCGGTGTTGGGTTTGTGATACATGTCTATTCGCTGGGGTACATGCATGATGACCCTGAATACTCCCGATTTTTCGCATATTTAAACTTATTTATTTTCTCGATGTTGGTTCTGGTTGCGGCGGCAGATTTCTTTTTTCTGATTGTCGGTTGGGCTTTAGTGGGCCTTGCTTCATATCTACTGATTGGATTTTGGAGAGAAAAACCTAGTGCTGTGTTGGCTGCCCGCAAGGCTTTTGTCATGAACGTGATTGGCGATGTGGGAATGGTTATTGCCGCGTTAGTTATTTTTGAGTCCTTTGGAACTTTGAACTTTATTGATGTTTTTTCGGCCGCTCCTGGTGCATTCCGCCCTAATGATGACACCATACTTTTGATCACCTTGTTATTGCTGGTTGGAGCTTTTGCTAAATCTGCGCAACTCCCTCTGCACACCTGGTTGCCCGATGCAATGGAAGGACCGACCCCCGTTAGTGCGCTCATTCATGCCGCAACGATGGTTACGGCGGGAGTATATTTGATTGCCCGTTGCCATGTTCTGTATGAACTGGCTCCCTTCACCATGTATTTCATTGCTGGGGTTGGAATTATTACAGCCGTCTTTGCCGGGTCGATGGCATTGGTTCAATATGATATCAAACGCGTGATTGCCTATTCCACCATGAGCCAGTTGGGATATATGTTCCTGGCTATGGGTATTGGTGTATATAGCATGGGTATGTTTCATTTGATGACCCACGCATTTTTCAAGGCTCTTCTATTTATGGCGGCAGGAAGCGTGATTCACTCGCTAGATGGTGAACAAGATATCCGGAATATGGGAGGTCTGAAAAAGGTCATGCCGATCACCCATGCAACTTTTTTAATTGGTGCTTTGGCATTGGCAGGTTTCCCTTTGACCAGCGGATTTTTTAGTAAAGAAGCTATCATTATGAGCTCTTACTATGCGGATATGGGGAACATCATTTTCTGGGTTGTTGCGATCTTGGCGGCAGGGATGACTGCTTTCTATATCTTTCGGGTTTATTTTTATACCTTTTTCGGTGATCTGCGTAATTCCCAGGCTCACCCGCATGAATCGCCGATGATTATGATTGTACCTTTGTTGGTACTGGCAGGTTTGGCTCTTTTTGGAGGAGTGCTAGCGCCCTGGGTAGATAGCTTTCTGGCGCCTGTATTTGGGTACACCGTAGTGCATCACCATGATACTGTATTGGAAACTATAGCTGTGATTGCAGGCATTGGTGGAATTGCTACCGCTGGCTTATTGTATTTGGTGAGCAAGGATCGACTGTCATTATTCAAGGAAGCGATAGCTCCACTCTATGACCTTTTATTCAATAAGTTTTATGTGGATGAAATTTATGATTTTTTGATCGTGCGTCCGACCAAAGCTATTGGTGCGTTTTTGGAGCAAAAAGGCGAACGGGAGGGCATTGACTTTGCTGTTGATAAGGTGGCCGCGCAGGTAAAAGAGACCAGCCATATTATCAGTCTTTGGCAATCAGGAAAAGTTCGTGCCTATGCTTTGAATATGATTGTAGGTGTGGTGACGATTCTCATGTTTGTTGTATTCATGTAACTGGAAAAAATATGCTTACCCTTATAATTTTCATACCTCTCATTGCTGCACTGGGGCTGATCTTAGTCTCCAGAGAAAATGTGGCTGCAATCAAAATGGTTGGGGTGGGTGCGGCAGGGGCGACTCTGATTGTTTCATTATGGTTATTATTGTCGTTTGATGCCTCCAATTCGGGAATGCAATTTGTCCATATGGTTCACTGGGTTCCTGCTCTGCATATCAATTACTTAGTCGGGGTGGATGGAATCAGCCTGTGGATGGTTGTGTTGACTGCGTTTCTGGGATTCATCGCTATTTTATTTTCCTTCACTCAGAAGGAAGGACTCAGAAACTTTGTGGCTCTGATGTTGGCTCTTGAGGCGGGTACTTTAGGAGTTTTCCTTGCCCTGGATACCATTTTGTTCTATGTGTTTTGGGAACTGATGCTGGTACCGACTTATTTTCTCATCGG
>DUAA01000117.1 GCA_012961055.1 Nitrospinaceae bacterium | reverse complement strand
CCCAATTACATCTTCACCTAGGGCCTTCATTTCTTTAGCCTTAGAATCGATAGCCAAAGTCATCGAAGGCCTAACTTGTTTAATGCGTTCAGAAAAATTCATTGGTTAATTTTTTTCAATTCCTTGTTAACTCTATAGGGAACAAGTTTAGAAACGTCACCGTCGTGTCGTGCGATTTCCTTGACCAGATTGGAACTTAAAAAAGAATACTCCTGGCTGGGAATCATAAATAATGTTTCCAAAGATTCATCAAGCTTTCGGTTCATCAGGCCCATTTGAAGCTCAAACTCAAAATCGCTGATAGCCCGTAGTCCTTTTATTACCACCGAAGCCTTTTTGGAATGTGCAAGCGATGTTAATAAATTGTCAAATGGAATGACCTCTATTTTCCGCAGACGCTTAGTTGCGTTTTGAATAAATTTCACTCTATTGTCCAAAGAAAATAAAGGGTTTTTATTGGGATTCAATGCGACCGCAACGATGAGGTGATCAAATAGCTTCATGGCCCGGGTCATAATATCAATATGGCCAAGTGTAACAGGATCAAAGGTTCCCGGGTAAATGGCGATACGTTTATTTTTCATAAATTAGTCTCTTTGGAAAAATCAGGATTATATCCTCAAAATAAAAATTGGCAAATTTTTAAAACAATTTTATTGTCACCGCCATGCAATGAATGAATATGGAGATTTTCACCTTAAAAATTGGTCTCAGGGAAAAATATAGCCCACCATTAGACAAGTTTTATTAGATTAAATAATTTTTAACCTTCTATTTTTTTAATAAACTAACGAGAACCATTATTTATTTACATTAACATTCAGTTTATTTATTAAGTTTGATGCGTTTAACCTATTTAAATATAATAAGTTACGCAGGTCTGGATTTTGAACTATTTCCTAAAGTTTATGTGAAATACCCACTTGAAGGGACGTATTAAGGAAACACGTTAAGGAGGGGTGATTCTAATTCTTTGATGTCACTCCTCTTTAAATTGGTTTATGTCATATTTTCTTGACATTTTGCTGAAATTTGCAATAAAATGGCGCTATCTAAAAAAAGGTTTCGGATGTTCACTAGAAAGTTTGGTCATACTGAAGTGAGAGTTGAAAAAATAAATCGCCGCTTTGATTTTCGAATTGTTTTTTGGGTGATATGTTTGGTCAAGGTGTGTTTTGTTTTTTCATAATTCAGTGAAGAAGTGAATAGAGGTTTGGGCCTATATTAAAGGTTGATTGGCCAAAGGACTTTCGAAATTTTATTGAATAGGTTTAGTTTCCTAATCAATTTTTATTTGTTTTCATGAAGTAGTTGTTTTGTTTGGAAAGTGTTTAAGCGTTACGTGTACCTAGTGTAGTTTGTTGAGGAATCTTGAAGTTTGCGAACGGAAAGGTTCTTCGTATTTCATGTTTTGTTTTATAAGGAGATTTGTTTTATGAGACTAAACAGAAGAAAATTCTTGCAGGTGAGTGCTGGTGTAGCGACAGCTATGGCATTGACGAGCAAGAGGGTTGGAGCACAGCTGAAACCCGTAGTAAAAGTAGGGAATCCGTTGGAAGCTTATCCTGATAGACGTTGGGAAGAAGTCTATCGCGATCAGTACAAGTATGAGCGATCTTTTACGTATTGTTGTTCTCCGAACGACACCCATCAATGTCGCGTACGTGGTTTCGTACGAAATGGCATCCTGATGCGTATCGAGCAGAACTACGATCATCACAAAGTTCGTGACCTGTATGGTAACCAAGCTGACGCTGCGTGGAATCCTCGCATGTGTTTGCGTGGTATGACATTTCCCCGCCGCGCCTACGGTCCTTATCGGAATAAGTATCCGATGATCCGTGTTGGTTGGAAGCAGTGGGCAGATGACGGTTTTCCATATCTAGATAAAGAGAACCGTGAGAAATATAAGATGACAAGCCGGGGCACGGATGAATTCGTCCGTATGACCTGGGATCAGACTTTCACGTACCTCGCTAAGGGTCATATTGCTGTTGCGAAAGCTTACAGTGGAGCCCGTGGTGCGCAGCGTCTGAAGAATGAAGGCTACCAGCCTGAAATGATCGAAGCTATGGGTGGATCCGGCCCACGTACTTTTAAGTACCGTGGTGGTATGGGTCTTCTCGGCGTTGTTGGTAAATATGGTGTTTACCGCTTAGCTAACAACATGGCTTTGTTGGATTCCATTATTCGTGGTCGGGGTCCTGGTAAAGTACTGGGTGGCCGAGCATGGTCCAACTACACCTGGCATGGTGATCAGGCTCCTGGACATTCCTGGACTCATGGAATGCAGACCTCTGATATCGATTTCGCGGATCATCGTTATGCGAAAATGACAATTCAGTGGGGTAAAAACCTGATTGAGAATAAAATGCCAGAAGCGCATTGGTACACAGAAATCATGGAGCGCGGTGGTACGCTAGTTGCGATTGCTCCTGAGTACAATCCGCCTGCAACTAAAGCGGATTACTGGGTGCCGGTTCGTGCTGGTCTTTCTGACATCGCCCTATTTTTGGGTGTTGCGAAGATCATCATGGATGAGGGTCTTGTGGATATCGACTACGTGAAAGACTATACAGATATGCCTCTGTTGGTCCGAACCGATACGTTGGTCCGCTTGCATCCGGATGATTTTATTCCGGGTTACAAGGCTCAGACTCTGCCGAAAGACGGCTTCACCACAAAGTGGATGAAGAACTTCAACCGTGACATGATGCCTGATTATACCGTATGGGATACGAATACGGATAAGCCGGTTGCCATCACGCGTGAAGACATCGGTGCGAAGATGAGAAAGAAAAACATCGATCCTTCGTTGGACGGTGTTTATGACATTAAGCTCGTTACAGGCAAAACCATTTCGGTTATGCCTTTGTACGAAATGTATAAAGTTCATCTGAAGGATTATGACGTTGATACGGTTAACCAGATTTGTCACGCTCCGAAGGACTTAATCGTCCGCTTGGCTCGAGACATTGGTACTATCAAGCCTGTTGAAATCCATTACGGTGAAGGTATTTGTCATTACTTCCATGCAACAATGCATAACCGCGCATCTTATGTTCCTCTGATGCTGACAGGTAATGTTGGTCCTAAGGGTTCCGGTTCCCATACGTGGGCAGGAAACTACAAGGCTGGCAACTACCAGGGTTCGCATTGGTCGGGACCTGGCTTCGCGGCCATGGTTGCGGAAGATCCTTTCAACCCAATCATGGACATTACCAAGAACGTAGATTGGAAAAATGTTAAGGGTTATCTGAAGGGTGAGGAAGTCAGCTACTGGGCGCATCGTGATAAAGCGCTGATCGTTAATACCCCGCGCTATGGCCGGAAGGTATTTACGGGACGTACGCATATGCCTACGCCTACGAAGCTGGTGTGGTTTGTAAATGTTAACGTTATCAACAACGCGAAGTGGTTCTACGAGTTGGTGTTCAACACGAACAACAACGTAGACATGATCGTAGCTCAGGACATCGAGTTCACAGGTTCTTGTGAATACAGCGACATCGTATTGGCACCGAACTCATGGGCCGAGTTTGAGAGTTATGAAATCACATCCGCATGTTCGAATCCGTTCCATCAGATTTGGGGCGGTACGGGAATCAAACCTATCTTCGATACTATCGATGATAACTTGATCCATCGTGAGTTCTCTCGTCGCATGGCGGAAGTAACTGGCGATAAACGTTTTGCTGACATCATGAAGGTTTATGAAGGCAAAGCTCCGAACCGAACAAAGGCTATGATTCGCCGGTTGTTCACAACATCTACAACGGGAATGGGTTACAACATTGATGATATCATCAACGGCAAGTATGGTGAGCCGGGATGTTGTCTGATGCTGTTCAGAACCTATCCTCGATCTCCCTTCTGGGAGATGTATACGGAGTCTAAACCGTTCTATACGCCTAATGGCCGCATCCAGTTCTATAATGATGAGCCAGAAGCGATTGAGTACGGTGAAAACTTCATCGTTTCCAGGGAAGGTCCAGAAGCAACGCCTTACCTGCCAAACGTAATCATATCAACTAATCCTTACATCCGCCCGGATGATTACGGAATTCCGGAAGACGAGCAGGATCCGGATCTTCGTCACGTTCGAAACATCAAGAAACCTTGGTCAGCAGTACGAACGACTAAGAACTTCTTGTGGGAGAAGGGTTATCGGTTCTATTGTGTAACTCCTAAATCACGTCATACAGCGCATAGTTCTTGGGCAACCACTGACTGGAACATGATCTGGAACAACAACTTTGGTGATCCTTATCGAATGGATAAGCGTTCTCCTGGTGTTGGTGAGTGGCAGGTACACATGAATCCGTTCTTGTGTAAAGATCTTGGAATCAATGATGGTGACTATATCTATTGTGATGCGAATCCAGCGGATCGTCCTTACATGGGTTGGAAGCCTTCAGATCCAAGATACAAAGTGGCACGGCTAATGTTGCGGGCGAAGTACAACCCAGCGTATCCGTATCACACCACCATGATGAAGCATGCTACGTGGATCGCCACCGAGCGTACTGTTAAGGCTCATGAAGAACGGCCTGACGGACGAGCGATGTCAATGACCACACCTTACCAGAGTAACTTCCGGTATGGCGGTCAGCAATCCATCACGCGATCTTGGTTGATGCCTATGCATCAGACTGATAGTCTGTTCCATAAAGCAAAAACTAAGATGAAATTCAAACACGGCTACGAGGCCGATAACCATGCGGTTAATGCAGTACCGAAAGAAACGCTGGTTAAGTTCTCGAAGGCGGAAGATGGTGGATTACATGGTAAAGGACTCTGGGAACCAGTTCGAACTGGTTATACCCCAGAATCACCGTTGAAAGATCGTTTTGCTGAGATGTATCTAGCGGGTCAGTATGTCCGTGTGAAAATCTAAGTGGAAGGTGGCCCTTCCAATTATGGAAGGGTCG
>DUAA01000116.1:2360-5000 GCA_012961055.1 Nitrospinaceae bacterium | reverse complement strand
ATCCCGGACCATTGATGGAGATGATGGATGCGAGTGTGATTCACCTCATCCACCAAACAACAGGGCTGCAAGTTGATGAAGTATCTCAACTTTCGCTTAGGCCCTAGATAAATCTTTATCCTTCCTGTCATTAATTTATTTCTTTCCCTTGACTTGTAGTCTTCAGGTCTTATAAATGTGTGTTTTGGAAATGGAACAGCTACGCGCCTTGAGCCATGATGAGAAGATACGAGATACGTTTGTTGGTTTTCAACAGTATTTGTATTAGAGGGAAGCAATCGTGATGCTTAGAATCCCTTTAACTGGAGCTTCGAATGACAATTCGAAACATTATTTCTGAAATAGTTGCAGAGTGGCCTAAGTATAAAGAATCAAGAAAGGTTGATAAGAATGCACGTGCTTACGACCTTGTAGTCAATGCCTTCCCAGGCTCATTGCAGAGCATTGCTCAAAACACAGACTACTTAAAGTTCCACGGTTCAACAGGGCAAGGGAATATCACTGCGGCTCCTTGGGTTGCTACTTTTGACACGAGAATTACAAGCTCTGCAACTAGTGGTTTTTATGTTGTCTATTTATTTTCTATTGATCTTAAATGTATATTCTTAGAGTTTGGATTCGGAACAACGCAATTCACCAATCACTTTAAAAAAAAATCTGAGTGCTATAAAAAAATACGCACTGCAGCTGGAGAACTACAGGAACGTCACGAGAAAAAACTTCTTCCCCTATTCAAGCAAGCCTTACATGACAATATCAGTCGAGAACCGATCGATTTAGCTGCGACATCAAGAGATGGGCTTCATGAAGCCTATGAGCAATCTGCAATCTATAGTATTAAATATCCTTTATCGGAGCTACCTTCTGAAGAGCATTTAGAAAGTGACTTCAACTCTTTCTTAACTCTTTATAGAGAGATTGCGTTAGATCCGCTTGCACTAAAGATGGAAGAACTTTTTGAGTGGGCTGCAGAACCAGCCAACACTACCGGTGAATCAGCTATCACCAACTTCAAATCACGTCCTGCCAAAAAACGGAGAAAAGAATCCTCAAGTAAATCATCTCAAACTAGACGTTCCAAAGAATCTTTAAAGGTCGGTAACGCCGGCGAAATTGCTGTACTGAATTATGAAAAAGAAAAACTAAAAAAAGCAGGGCGGTCAGACTTGGCGGGTAAAGTTATACATGAATCAGCTGAAGGCAATACGCCTGGATGGGACATCACCTCTTTTAATGAAGAGGGAGAAAAAATATTTATAGAAGTTAAGTCGTCTACGGGTAAAGTTATCACATCGATTGATATTACGAGTAATGAATGGAAGGCCGCGTCCGATCATAAAGATAAATATTTTTTATACCTAGTAACAAAAGCACTAACTACCACTACTCCCCCAGTAGAAATTTTAAAAAACCCATGGAGTTACGTTGACAGAGGCGAACTCGAAATTAAACCCATAGTTCATGAGCTTTCACTGCAACTAAAGGGCTAAGGATAAGGATCCTGTTGCTCCGTGGATCTGGAGGAGAAGGTAACTATCTTGTAGTGACAGAGCTATGGACTTATCAGCCCCGAACCATAGAGTATTTTGCCAGGGGGACTTGGTATGCAGATCAACCACATTGAACCCGCAAAACCCATCACCTGTTTGATCTCTCGTGCCTACACCAGAAATTCGACCCGGAAAGGAGTATCTATAACTTATTGTTTTATATGGTACGCCTGGTAGGATTCGAACCTACGACCTACGGATTAGAAGTCCGTTGCTCTATCCAGCTGAGCTACAGGCGCATACAAAATGGTGTGTTGATCAAGGCTTGTAGAGAATCGCTAGTGTAAACCATCCTAGACTTCACTTTTAACTCTTTGTTTGCCAGGACAAATATTTTCAAACTAGCAACCTGTTAGTGGCGGTTTTCGTAAAGGATGATTTTTGCCTCTTCTTCGGTGATCAGTCCTTCTTCGACCACGTTATTCAGTTTTAGTTTAATCCGTTTGATTTTTCTTTCCTGTCCACCACTTCTAACACAATTGGGAGATCATCAGATAATCTTAATATGGAGATCGTATGCAGGCTGGATTTCCCGAATCCGCTAATTCCTCTTAATACGGTGGCCCTTGCCAGACCTCCTTTTTGGAAGAAATTAACCAAATGCTTAGAAAGTGTAATGCCGACATATTTTTCGGACTCGACGATAAAAATTTATAACAAGACCGCATCGGATTCTTTTTCATTTTATTTCAGACCTGAAGCGGTCATTAAAACTTTCCCCAGATAAACGGCGAACAGACACAGTGTGACGGTTCCCAGTAGGTTGAGTCCAAACAACATATGCTCGCTCTGCTCCAAAAGCTTAATCGACTCAAAACTGAAAGCCGACATGGTTGTGAATGAGCCCAGCACGCCGATGGTCAGAAATACCCGTGTTTCCTCCCCAAAAAAGCCTCGGTATTCGGAAGCGTACATGATCAGTGCGAGTAGAAAACTGCCAATGAAGTTTACCCCGAGAGTACCAAAAGGGAAGGTGATGAATCCACCCTGAATCCAGCCACTGACCCAGTATCGTAAAATTGCTCCGACAAATCCGCCAAGACCCACTATTAACCAAAGTGACATGCTATGCCTCTAATAATATTCCGCC
>DUAA01000116.1:0-2216 GCA_012961055.1 Nitrospinaceae bacterium | reverse complement strand
TGGCGGAGAATGTATGCTCCAGCTTTGAGGTCTCTCCTGTAGACCAGATTATTTCAATTTGGTGGATAGACTTGTGTGTTCCCAAACCGAAATGAGCAACAGGCGCATCGTAGGAATGGAATCCGCCCCCGGTTTTTATCTCGCGCCGCTGGTGGAGTTTTCCATCGGACCCATAGCGGATGATGAGGATGCAACCGAGACAAAACCGGTTGCCCTGTTCATCGACCAGTTTAATTGTCACGCTGTTTCCCTGAGTATTGTTATTGGTAAATATCTTGAAGGGACCATATAGCGTGTTGGAAATAATATCTAGGTCGCCATCTCTATCGATATCGATGTAGGTATAGGAGGAACTATGGTCGTAATCATCCAGGCCAAATTCGGTCTGGGCCGGGACAAAATATTTTCCATTCTGATTATGAAAAAAAATATTTGAGGCGAACTCCTGGGTGATAGGTACTCCATTAACCACAAAAATGTCTTGCCATTCATCGTTGTCGAGGTCGGCGAAGCGGGCGTTCCAGCTCCACTCGGCAGTAGAGATTTTTGTTTGTTCGGAAACATCGCGAAAAGTATGATCCGCCTGACCAGATAGCAGAAGATTGAATTGAGTTTGCATGGGGATTTCATTTTCCCGCGAAAGTGTCAGGTGCTCCGCCTGGAAATATTTTTGGCAATAATTGCGGTTGAAGGAAAAAGGCGCTAGGATTTTTTCACAAAGGGATGGCATTTTTCTGATTGAAGCGACCAGAATCATGCGTGTGACCATACATTCTTTTATCCATTGCGGGTCCTCCAACTTGGCGCAGTGCTCGGTGATATCCTGTTTTTCTGGATTCAATAAAGTGGTCAATTGGTTGAACTGATGGCAGGCTTTTTGATCGAGCAGGCTTTTCCCAGAAGCGCAAAACTCCATTCCGCTATTTTGCATTGCATCGCCAAAAATATTGGAAATGACATCCAGTCCACGGGACATTCCAATATTAGCGAGAAAAATATCCGGGATCAGGTCATTATTGAAATCGCCGACATCGATACTCATGGTGTTTTGTGTGGTCAAAGGGATGATGCCATCCTGTTGGAGGATTTTTTTGAATCCTTTGTGTAAATTTCCTCGGTAATAGGTATCTGCAACACGGTAGTCATTACCTATCATGAGGTCGGGGGCACCGTCTGCATTGATATCCGAAAGCAGGGTACTATGGGTTTGCCCGGGAATTCCCGGAAGGGTTTGAATTTTAAAATCCAGATTGTGATTGAGTATCCACTGGTCTGTTGCTTGGCTGACAGGTTTACGGGTAAAAATCCCTAAAAAATAATTTCCGTTAACAATATCAGGGTACCCATCCCGGTTTAGATCGGCAAAAGCAGATGCGCTGGTCAATAGAGCGCCTCCATTGGGGACAGGAAGTACTTTTACTCGACCTTCATCGGGAATTGGATTAAGTACTGCAAAGTTTCCTTCGTTAAAAGTAGTGAGGAAAATATCAAGCCAGCCATCATTATTTAAGTCCACTAACGCTATGTTGATCCCCTGTTTTCCTTTTAGTGCCTCAACCCCGCTGAATATTTTTTGGAACCAGGTGCCTTCCATATTCTGGTAGAGTTCGAACCCGTTATCCGTGGCTACTGCAATATCGGGCCAGCCATCGAGATTAAAATCACCCGAGGCAATGCCTCGACCAAAAAACAGAGGATCGAGAAACATTTTTGGAGTCAGTGAATTAGAATATGTGATTCCAAGATCAGTTCCTAAGCGTGGTGTGAAGGGTTTGCCCGTTTGCTTGTTGCGTGGTGCGTGAGCTTGGGCATGGACTTGCAGGTTTTCATGCCTGAGAATGATAGGAGTCGCGTGCCGGACCATGGGCAAAGGTGAGTAAATTTCTGGGATCTTGACATCTGGCCTAGAAAAGAGGGCAGATGCGTTTTGATCTGGGACTGTGATGACTTGGTCATACTGCGCTAGCCATTTTACATGCCGGGATTCAAGAAAACTGTTAGAAGCAAACCCAAGCAGGATGCCAATGGCAACGACGATCAAAAATAATTTTACCGCCAGAAAAAAAGAGAAGGTACGGTATACGATCAAAGCGGAATAGATGCTGAATGTCCCGAAGGTAAATACCAGTGTGGTAACGAACGCGGGGGAAAGCCCCGACATCATCATGGCCTGTGCTAGCATGAGATCGAATGCAATGGGTAGGGGCATGAGGGTT
>DUAA01000115.1 GCA_012961055.1 Nitrospinaceae bacterium | reverse complement strand
CACAATAATTTTTTTACCTCTCAATTGTTCAGTTACTTCGCATGTTACTGAACAACTTTCTAAAAACGGTGTGCCTATTTTGATGGAATCCCCTTCTCCGCAAAGAAGAACACTCTCCAATTTTACGGTCTCCCCAACATTGCCATCCAGCTTTTCTACTTGAATGACATCACCTTCTGACACCTTGTACTGTTTGCCGCCCGTCTTAACCACTGCAATCATTTTTTGTAACTCCTAAATATCAATCGGTGGGGTTTCTCTTGCGGGAACACCCCATACATCTCAAGGTTGGATAAAACATACATAATATGCAAAAATTATTCTCTTGTCAAGGAAACGCCCATCGACACAAAGGAATATATCCTGTAAGCTTTGACTGCGTAACCTTTTCGTAACTATACACTAAATCTCGGCCCAAACCCAGCCCTTTGGAAACCCATATGTCATTGAAAGATAAAGAAAAGTGGAACAGGAAATATGATAGTCAAGAATATGTGAACGGCAAGGGGCCCAGTGGTTGGTTAGAAGACAATGTAGATCTCCTCAGTTCCAGTGGAAAAGCGTTGGATTTAGCAGGCGGAGAGGGAAGGAATTCGGTTTATGCTGCCGGCAGAGGTTACCAGGTTACTTGCATGGATATTTCAGAAAATGGATTACAGAAGGCTGAGGCCCTTGCGAAGGAAAAAAACACTACGATTACAACTCTTCTCGCCGATCTAAATAAGAACTCTCTTCCAGAGAATGAATACGATCTGGTTATGTGTTTCAATTTCCTCGACCGCAATCTGTTTTCAGGAATCCGGAAAACAATTAAACCTGGAGGCTTGCTTGTTTACGAAACCTTCACTATGGACTATTTGAAATACAGCACCTTTAAAAAGGAGTGGGTTTTAGAGGTTAATGAATTGTTGCGCACTTTTAGTGATTTTCGTGTTTTAAGATACCGAGAAGTGGATGAAGACCCCAGAGCCTTCGCTTCGCTTCTGGCACAAAAACCCTATTGAACCACAAGATTTTTGATTAGCGCTCATGAGACATCAACGATATTTTGCTTTCATTATTTTTATCTTAATCGCGGCTTTGGTCCCCGGTTTCATTTCGGGTTGCGCCTCAACTCAAGAGAAACAACTCAAGACTAAAGGTTTCGTACTCTCCTACAGGGATAAGGTTGATGCCGGAGCAGCCATCAACAGAATGCATCTTAACCATCCCATTAAATTGTCCGAGAAGGATATTCGGTATCAATTAAAAGCCTTGGTATACGAAGAACTATCTCTTTTTGGCAAGAAAAAATCCGTTTTTCTCCCCCGTGATATAGATCAAATCGGGCGCTTGCTCTCGAAAGCTATTCAGCGTGTCCCAAGCCATAAGATCATTTATTATGAACTGGAAACATCCAAAGGGACCACATCGGGGAATGTATTCGCCAGTAAAGATCACATTCATTGGCGATTTGATTCCATAAAAGGGTTGGGGTTTTCTAGGCGGTCGTATAATGGAGGCTGGAATACCAATTGGAGAATGGTGCTTCAGTCAGGCCAAAAATATAAAGCTGTCAGCAAAATCCTAGGGGACCAAGCTCAGGAAAACTGGATTTTTTCAAAATTACAACCTTCCTCTTTCAGCAAAAAAAATATTAGACAGGAAAGCCAAAAATCAAACCATTCCAGAAGAAAAGCGAAAACCCAAAGGTCCTCTAATATTAGAGAAACCACTCCCGCTAAAAGTGTCGGCCCGGCTCTGGAAGAGAAACTCGAGTTTTTGAGAAGCCTACATGAAAAAAACTTGATCGATGATAATGAGTATGATCAAAAAAGGAAAGACCTGCTTGACACCTATCTATAACCCTGCGTTTACTGTTCATCTCCAGAGCAATGTAACAATATCTCATCGACCTTATCCATAAGGTTATTCCGCTCTTGATTGGTCGTGTCAATTTTTCTCTTGGTTTGGACAATCGCAGAATCCGGCAAATCAGTCCTACGAACCTCATCTTCCAAATGCCAAAGTTTAATATTTCGGAGCGCCAGTTCACTTACCGCTTCGCCTAAATCCTTGATCCCCCCTGAAGACGAGACGTTGGTATTCGTATACATCTTGATTTTTTCATCACAAATCTGGACTTCCCCTCTCATGGCCGCACCCAAAAAACCATCAATTTCATCCACCAGACCCTTTCTCTGCTTAACCGCAAGATCCCTTTTAGCTTTGAGTTCTTCCCGTTCTGGTGCAGAAGTTTCCTTGTTTTCAACCGCCTCATCCAAATGCCAGATTCGCAAGTTCTTTATTGAAATTTTATCAACCAAACTGCCTAAAGTTTCTGCCATAAAAAATATTATAAAAAGTGTTATAGGTTAACCCGCTAATCAACAGTGTTTATGCACCGTCCTTAATTTTTCACAAACTAACACACCCCTTGCCGAGGTTCAACCTTACCTAAGAGGGAATACAACAAAGGCTAGTTTGAGTTTTTGATAATACAATTCAAACCATCCCGCACTGTCAGCAGAACCGATTCTACCCGATGGTCCTGCATAACCCGTTCATTGAACTGATGGATCGCTTTATCTGAATCATCCTTAGGATTAAGCACCCGTCCGCTCCACAGGACATTATCCACAGCAATCAGCCCTCCAGGGCGGATCAAAGGGAGAATGGCTTCATAGTAGTTACTGTAGTTCTCTTTATCTGCGTCGATAAAAGCCATATCAAAAGGCCCGGCCAAAGTACTAATGGAATCCAGCGCAGTGCCTTCCAACAGGGTTATTTTTTTTCCATGTGGACTTTGGGAAAAATATTCCCTAGCAAAAGCAATCGCCACGGGGTCCAGCTCACAAGTCACTAAACTGCCTTCTTCGGGTAAAGCTTCTGCCATTGATAAAGCACTGTATCCTCCGAAAGTTCCTATTTCGAGAATGCGTCGAGCCCCAAGCAAACGAGCAAGAAGTTTTAACAACCTAGCCTCTACCCTGCCAGTCGTCATCTGAGGAATTTCCAGTGTCTCGTAAGTTTCATCTTCAAGCCTTCTTAGCAACTCCCCCTCTTCACTAGTGTGTTGGTAAGCATATTCTTCTATCTTCCCATCAATAAAATCCATATCTTCCCCTCCCCTGCAATTTTACTAATAAGATACAACTTCCTCATCCAACAGACGCCAGGCGTACCAGGTCCCTATAGTTTCGAAAGGATGCCATTTTCTTCCCAAAACACGCATCTTTTCAGGGGAGGGCAAATCCCTCATATTATAGATCTGTTTCAAACCGGCCTTAAGCCCCAGATCCCCAACCGGCAAAACATCCAACCTATTCAGGGAAAAGATCAGAAACATCTCCGCTGTCCACGGTCCAATCCCATACACGTTCGTCAATTGTTGAATGATTTCTTTGTTTTCCATATGAGCCATTCGGTGCGGACGAATCGTTCCATCAAGAAACTTTTCGCTGAGGTCTTTTATATACTTCACTTTTTGTCTGGACAGTCCAATCTCCTGCAATTGTTTTTCCGACAGATCCTGCACCCTTTTGGGTGTAGCCCGGGCACCTGAAAAAAGGCTTTCAAAACGGTGCGAAATAGATTCCGCGGCTTTGATTGAAATTTGCTGACCAATGATAGCTTTGCACAAAACCAAAAAATAATTCTTATTACTACCCAATTTGAAAGCACCTGCCTGGCGGATAACACTCGCCATCACCGAGTCCCTCTTATCAAAATGCTGCAATATTAATTTTCTACTCGGAAGTTTTTGTGGCATTTCAAATTCGTGTCATCCTCTCCAATCGACCTGAAAGGCTCGTACACTTTTCAGATTAGGTGCAGAGTGAAGTTGATCGACAGCATGATCACTGATCCGGTTGTGGTACAAGTCCAGAGTGATCAAACTAGGGAAAGCCTTGGACCGACAAAGTAATTCCACAGCACTGTCTACTAATCCGTTACCCGCTAAGGACAAAAGAGTCAGGTCCTGGAAATTGTCAGATTCGCATAATGCCCGCAGGCCTTCTAATCCCAATCTTGTCTTTTGCAAATAAAGCTCCTTAAGGTTTCTTATTTGGGATTCCCCGGCAAGGATCTGTGCGCCTGCAGGTCCTATCGGATTGAGATTAAGGTAAAGCGTCTGCAGGTTAGAAAGTGTGAGGGATTCCGTCAAGGCTTTCAATCCTTCAAGACCAATCTGATTACCCTGAAGAAAAAGTTTTTGCAGCTGGCCCAGAAATGGGGAGGCGGCTAAAGATTGAACAGAATAGTTCGTCAACTTATTGTAGGCCAACGAAAGAACCAACAATTGCTTTAACAGAGATGTTTGTGCCAGCACCTCCACCCCTTCATTTCCAAATTCATTTTTATCCAGCCACAACTCTTTAACTTTATGGATCGAGTCAAAAGTCAACAGATCCTCAACATCTTCTAAAAGGACTTCTTTATCTATAATATCAAGCTTATAAATAGCCTTTTCGCTGCTTTCAATCTCGGCATAAGCTTCTGCCTCGCTCCAGACCATGGCCGTAGAATCATCCGGTTCATCAGCCAGAATTGTCAGGCTGTTTTTAATCAAACTTTCAAAAAGAGGACTCATCATTGGAGCCACCCCTGCCTTTTATAAAAAGTAATAATTTCATGAGCCGTTGCTCTAGGTTTTCGGGTAGTAGTATCGCAAATGAAATCTGCGCAAGATTGGTATTTTTCATGTCTGTCTGCAAGAATCTTTTTTTGTTCTTCCTCAAAACTAAGCTCTTCTTCCAGAGTCGGCCGATTGGGATCTTTTTTTATTCTTCGGATGATGGTAGCGAGACTCGCTGTAAGAAGGACACATTTGCCCCCTTTTTTCAGAATATCTATGTTTTTTTCATCTAGGACCACTCCGCCACCACAGTCAATGATACTGCTTCTGGCCTTCCCGGCAACCTGAATAACAATATCAGATTCAAGTTTACGAAAACCCAACCAGCCCTCTTGCGCCACAAGTTCAGGAATAGGTTTTCCTGCCGCTTGGACAATCAGGTTATCAATACTAAATAATT
>DUAA01000114.1:2123-5142 GCA_012961055.1 Nitrospinaceae bacterium | reverse complement strand
GCCAAGCCACCAGAAAACATTTACCCCCTGTATTAACCGGGAAGATCAAAAACCACCCCATAAACTGCCTAATAATTAGAAAATCATTCCTGTTTCTTTAGATAAAGGCCTCTGGAGAAAACCTTCTGAAGCCGTGACAGGTTATTTCCTGGCACATGTTACTTTTACTTAATGGGGCAACTTTTAGTTAGTGGCTGGCGAGAATTTCGTTGATCTTGAGGGTTGATACGATGTGTGTATTCATACCCAATTCGTCGGGAGAATATCCCAACGCCAAGGCAACGAGTTGGGGTAGATGTAAAACGGGGATCGAGTTATTGGTCTTTTGTAGAGTTTCAATTTCTGGTTGATAGGAGTCCAGACTCAAATGACAAAGAGGACATCCTGTTGCAACGACGTCAGCACCGTGCTCAATGGCATCAAGCAGAGCGTTGCCGGACATATCCAGGGAAGCGGTTTTATTCATCATGACGATGGGAAACCCGCAACATTTAATACGACTAGGATAATAAACCGGTGTGGCCCCCAGTGCGGCAAAAATATCTTCCATTCCAGTGGGATTATCCGGGTTCTCAAAGTCGGAATTTTCAGAGGGACGCAGAACATAACAGCCATAAAAGGCAGCTACTTTCAACCCGGTCAGCGGTCTCTTTATACGCTCCTTCAACCTTGCCATTCCCTCTTCGGTGGCGAGGATGTTAGCGAAATGTTTGATGCGTGTCTTGCCATTATATTGATGACCGCCCTCTTTAAGAACATCATTGACCTTCTTTTTATAATCGGCATCTGCATTGAGATGGGCTTCCGTTTTTTTTAAGGTGCCCTGGCAGGTGGAGCAAATGGTGACAATATCGAGTCCCTGTTTTTCTGCAATGGAAAACGAACGCGCGTTGAGCGCATCGGCAAGCAGTGGGCTTTTTTCGGAAACCACCCCAGCACCACAACAGGATGCACTTTTCATTTCTATAAAATCAAAGCCGAGACCCTCAGCAGCCTTAGTGGTCGAGAGCATCAATTCACGAGTCGCCCCTTTGGCAACACATCCGGTAAACAGGGCAAACTTCATTGATCCAACTCCTTAAAAATTCGTTTAACATCATCCACTTCTTCAATGGAATGATGAATGATCGGGGGAACTTTCCCCTTGAAAAACATTCTTAGTCCAACCGGAAGCAGGCTCAATAAACCTTGAATATTAAAAATCCCCATCGACTCGACAGGGATTCTATTTTCATTCAAGTTACCGCTTCTTTTAACAGAATTGAAAAACGACATGGCGTGTCGGGCTCCAACATTATTTGTCACGCCCTCATCCAAAGCGACGGTCATAATTTCTTTGATGCGATCAAACGGGCGAGCGGGCTTAGGGCAACGCTCTACACATTCACCACAATGAGTACAATCCCAAATGCCTCCCGGCTCGCTCAGCGCCTGAACCCGTTCCAATGTTTTTGAATCACGAGAGTCGCCGACAAATCGTTGCGCCTTGGCTAGTGCCGCCGGCCCAAGGAAGTTCTCATCCACCTCCAGAGTATTACAATCAGAGTAGCAAGCCCCACACATTATGCAGGTGCTTGAATCATCAATCAATCTAAATTCTTGTGGCGATTGAAGTCGTTCTTTTTCCGGTGGAGTCTCTTTAGGTTCAAGGTAAGGTTTGACCTTATTAATTTTTTCCCAGAATGGATTAAAATCGACCACCAAATCTTTAATCGGCTTCAAATTACCTAAAGGCTCCAGGGTGATGGTCTCATCATTTTTGACAAGGTGCTCAGCCTGACGCTGACAAGCCAACAGGGCATGACCATCAGCCTTAATAGCACAAGATCCACAGATGGCACTGCGGCAGGACATCCGGTAAGAGAAACTGCCATCCAGAGTCCACTTGATTAAGTTCATACAATCCAGAAGCGTGGCTCCCGATGGAATATCCAATTGGAATTCTTCGTAATAAGGTTCCGGTTGTTTTTCTGGATTAAATCGCTTGATCCTGAAAGTTGCCATTAATATGTTCTTTCTGCAGGTTGATGTTTAGTGATCACAACCGGTTTTGATTTGATTTCTAGCCCATCCGGATTGGCGTAGACCATTGAATGATGCAGAAAATTTTCGTCATCACGTTTTGGGAAATCCGTACGAAAATGTCCACCTCGGCTTTCCTGCCTTCTAAGAGCGGCGGTGGCAATTATCTGAGCAACACTCAACATATTCCCCAATTCCATGATTTCATAAATTTCTGTATTAAAAACCTTACCCTTGTCTGTCACTTTACCTTTTGCGAACCTTTCTTGCAGGCCGTTTAAGGTTTCAATACAAACCTTGAGTTTTTCCTTATCGCGGAAAACACCGCAATGACTCATCATAATTTCCTTCATTTCATCTCGAATATCGTTATAGCTTTCTGAGCCATCTCTTTGATAAACTTCCTCAAATTTTTTCAAGACCCGAGCTTTTTCCTGCCCTTCATTTATACCCCCGTAGTCAATACCAGTGGCATATTTGAGAACAGATTTGCCCGCACGTTCTCCAAACACCACCGCTTCCAGAAGGGAATTTGTTCCCAAACGGTTTCCACCATGAACAGAGACGCAGGCACATTCTCCGGCGGCAAAAAACCCTTTCATACGGGTACCCTGTTCATCAGTAATTACGTGGGAATCTTTATCGGTTGGGATGCCCCCCATAGAATAATGCGCAGTAGGTTGAATGGGTAGACATTCTGTAATGCAGTCTACACCCAGGAAGTCGATACCTAATTGCCTGATTTGCGGCAAGCGTTCCATAATGCGCGCCTCACCCAAGTGGCGCAGGTCAAGGTGGATCATGTCTTTGCCATCAATACCGCGTCCAGCATCCATTTCGCTTTGCTCAGCCCGGGCCACAATATCGCGTGGGGCCAGTTCCATTCGAGACGGCGCATAGGTTTTCATGAACCTTTCGCCTTTACCGTTAAGAAGGTAAGCTCCTTCTCCTCGCGCTGCTTCCGAAAATAAAATTCCTTGGCGGTACAATCCCGAGG
>DUAA01000114.1:0-2108 GCA_012961055.1 Nitrospinaceae bacterium | reverse complement strand
TCCGGATCTTCCATAGGAATGCCAACTTCAAGTGCTGCCATAACTCCATCGGCGGTGCTGGCAAAAGCATTGGAAGTAATTTTAAAAATCCTGCCATATCCGCCTGTAGCAAAAACCACGGCTTTGGCCTGAATCACTTCCACTTCTCCGGTCTGAATATTGCTAACAACCACACCGTTACAACGGTCTCCATCAACAATCAGCGCATGCATATACCATTCGTTATAAATTTTTACGGATTCCGCATTCTTCATGAGCTGCTCATGGAGGGCATGCAAAATAGCATGACCAGTGCGGTCGGCAGAAAAACAGGCGCGGGGTTTAGAATGCCCTCCGAAACTGCGCTGGGCAATTTTCCCGTCTGGCGTGCGACTAAACACACAACCCATATGCTCTAATTCATAAACAACTCTAGGAGCAGCCTTAACGTACTCTTCTACCGCATCCTGATCATTGAGAAAGTCTCCACCTTTAATAGTGTCATACATGTGCTCTTCCCAACTGTCCGGCTCTGAATTCCCCAAAGAAGCGGCAATACCTCCCTGAGCCGCACCGGAATGAGATCGGGAAGGATAAACTTTGGTCAACAAACCAACGTTCAAACTCTTAGACACTTCCAAGGCACAACGCATCCCTGCGAGCCCCGCACCAATAATCACAACATCATGTTGAATCACAATATCACCTCAAAACGGAGAAGTTCCCGTTAATCATAAAAAAACTATATTATCAAATTTAGGATCGCTTTAATGGAGGAAAGAACCCTCTATTATTTCAGGCCCATCCAAAATTTCCGGTCTACCCCCTTAGCAAAAAAAGTCCTTGAAAATCAAAGGAAAAATACTTTGAGACCAAGAATACGGGGATGATAATCGAGGCTCTACCGGAATCAAAATTGAAGGGCGATTTAACCACTTCCCTTCCTAAAAAGTCAAGAAAAATGAGATTTTGGGTTGCAAATCAAAGACCATCCCCCCATAATAACCAGTGATATCTACAAATTTTTTTAACCACTTGAAATAAAAGGCCCTAACCCTCACACCCCGATGTGGAAAGTGCCCCCCCGGAGCGTCTTTTGGAACTAATAACTTTTGAATCTCTGCCTTTGCCCCAGCAGGTGCTACAAGGCATTCGTGATGCGAAATTTGTAACCTGCACACCAATTCAAAGTAAATCATTGCCAATCACCCTTGAGAAGAAGGATCTGGCCGGGCAAGCGCAAACTGGAACAGGGAAAACTGCCGCCTTTTTAATCACTCTTTTCACTAGACTGTTAGAACATACACCCCCTGCACCTAAAGGGAAGGGTGGCCCAAGAGCATTGATCATTGCTCCTACTCGTGAACTAGCCAGGCAAATCGAAAAAGATGCCTTGCTTCTAGGCAAACATTGTAATTTCCGCACTGTTTGTGTGATCGGTGGAGTGGATTACGAAAAACAGAAAAACCTGATTAAAGCGGGTGTTGACATCCTGATCGCTACACCGGGCCGATTGATCGATTTCTATAAGCAAAGATTTTTCAGTTTGAAATTAGTGGAAGTTCTGGTTGTCGATGAAGCAGACCGCATGTTTGATATGGGTTTTATTGCCGATCTCCGGTATTTATTCCGCAATTGTTCTCCTTACGACAAACGCCAGTCTATGCTGTTTTCGGCGACCCTCAACCATAGGGTTATGGAATTGTGCTACGAGCACATGAATAATCCGGTCCGGGTAGCCATCGAGCCTGAAAAAGCTGTAGTGGATGAGATCACACAGATACTCTATCACGTTGGACAACATGAGAAATTCAATCTCCTTCTCGGTTTGATGAAACAAGAAGCTGGAGAAAAAGTCCTGATATTTTGTAACACTAAAATTGAAGCAGAGATACTGGAGTGGAAATTAAATCACAACGGCTATAACGCCGGACAAATTAGTGGAGACTTACATCAGAAGGCGCGAATTCGGGTGTTGGAAAAATTTCAGGACGGTGATCTGGATATCCTCATCGCCACAGATGTAGCATCGCGAGGACTACATATCGATGGTATTACGCATGTCATCAATTATGATTTACCTCAGGATGCTGAAGATTATGTTCACCGTATTGGCAGAACCGCACGTG
>DUAA01000113.1 GCA_012961055.1 Nitrospinaceae bacterium | reverse complement strand
TTTTGCCGCTTTCTATACTTAACTCTCTTAGGCATCAACATGATGCATTATCTCCAATAAACATTTATGACCGGACAAAAAATTAAGCCCTAGCTCCAACTCTATTAGGCTTAGCTTTTCCCCTCGGCGTGGTTTCTTTTGGCTGAACATCGCTCCTAGTAGAAGTAATATCCCCCTTATAAACCCAAACCTTCACCCCAATAATTCCAAAAGTGGTATTAGAAACTGCAGTCCCATAATCGATATCCGCTCTTAAAGTATGCAAGGGAACCCTACCCTCCCGATACCATTCGCTGCGGGCTATTTCCGCACCACCCAGTCGACCCGATACCCGGATCTTAATTCCCTTAGCCCCAAATCGCAGAGCCGAAACCACGCTCTTCTTCATTGCCCGGCGAAACGAAACTCTTTTCTCCAACTGCAAGGCAATATTCTGCGCGATCAAATTCCCCTCTAATTCGGCCCGCCGAACCTCTTTAATGTTGAGGGCAACCTGCTTTCCGGATAGGACTTTCTGCAACTCTTCTTTAAGCCTGTCCACCTCAAGACCTTTTTTACCAATAATGATTCCCGGACGCGCAGTATGTATGTTGATTCTAATTCGGTTCGCCGAACGCTCAATCTCTACCCGAGAGATCCCAGCGTGAGCAAGCGTCTTAAAGATATGCTTCCTCAGAGCCATATCCTCAATCAACTTCTCTGAATACCCCTTCTTAGCATACCAGTTTGATATCCAAGTCTTGTTGTATCCCAATCTGAACCCATATGGGTGTACTTTTTGACCCACGGTTTTTCTCCTTAAGATTCTTTTTCTTCTAGTATCAAAGTGATGTGACTGGTCTTCTTTTGAATCATGGTTGATGTTCCTCTCGCCCTAGACATTTGCCGCTTCCAGGTCACCCCTTCGTCCACACAAACATTTTTCACGTACAAATCATCAACATCAACCACCTTATGATTTTCTTCTGCATTTGCAATCGCAGATTTCAGCAGCTTCTGAAACGTCCCCGCTGCCCGCTTTCGGGTAAACGCAAGAATACTGATCGCATCATTGACATTTTTTCCGCGTATCAACCCGGCAATCAACCTCGCCTTTCGCGGCGCAGTCCTCGTATGTTTTAGTAAAGCCCTAACTTCCATGGTATTCCTATCCTAGTTTTACTTTGTAACCGCTTTTTTGGTTTTCCCGCCGTGTGACCTGAACGTGCGCGTAGGAGAAAACTCGCCCAACTTATGACCCACCATATTCTCTGTCACAAACACAGGTAGAAATTTTTTTCCATTATGCACCGATAAGGTATGTCCAACAAAATCCGGACTGATAGTCGATCGTCGCGACCAGGTTTTACATATCTTTTTTTCATTTTTCTGGTTCATCTCATCGATTTTTTTCATCAAATGCACATCGATGAACGGACCTTTTTTTAGTGATCGCGCCATTCCAAAACCTCAGTTTGCAAAAATTTTATTTATTCTTCTTCTTACGACTAAGAATGAATTTGTTCGATGATTTTTTAACCTTACGCGTCTTCAGCCCCTTTGCGCTCTGACCCCAAGGACTACATGGGTGGCGTCCACCCGAAGAACGACCTTCTCCACCACCCATAGGGTGATCCACAGGGTTCATCGCTACCGCACGAACACGAGGACGACGGCCCATCCATCTCACACGTCCGGCTTTACCAATGGAAATATTTTCATGGTCAGCATTACCCACAGTCCCAATTGTTGCCCGACAGGTCTTATGAATCAATCGCACTTCCCCCGACTTGAGCTTGAGAGTTACATACTCGCCCTCTTTAGCCATTAACTGAACCCCGCTTCCTGCACTGCGGGCAATTTGCGCACCCTTACCGGGACGCATCTCCACATTATGAATCAGGGTGCCCTCCGGAATATCTTTAAGGACAAGACAGTTGCCAATCTTAACTTCCGCCGTATCCCCCGACATCAGCACATCTCCAACATTTATTTTGCTGGGGGCAATAATATAACGCTTTTCTCCATCAGAATAAGATAGAAGAGCAATCCTCGCACTGCGATTAGGATCGTACTCAATACCCACAACCTTAGCAGGAACACCATCTTTCCTACGCTTAAAGTCAATGATCCGGTACTGCTTTCTATGCCCGCCACCACGCCTTTTAGCGGTAATACGGCCATTACTGTTCCGCCCGCCTTTTCTTGCTATAGAAACAAGAAGGTTTTTTTCAGGGGTCGATTTAGTAATTTCATCAAAACCAGAAATAGTCTGGTGCCGTACACCTGGTGATCGGGGTTTCATTTTCCTAATGGGCATTACAGCTTAAACTCCATCAAAAATTTCAATTTTATCGCCTTCTTTCAACTGAACCATTGCCTTTTTCCATGATTTCAATTGGCCCACGGTCTTACCAAATCGCCTGCTCTTACCCCGCATAACCTGAGTATTGACATGAAGGACTTTCACACTAAATATTTTTTGCACTGCTTCCCGAATCTGAATTTTATTAGCCTCCGTGCTCACTTTAAACATAACCCAGTTTCCACTAGCAAGCATTTCTGTGCCCTTTTCAGTAACAAGCGGTTTTACAATTACCTTATAGATATCCATCAACTCAACCGCTCCTCAATTTTTTTAAGGGCTGCAGGGGTACAGACAATTCGCTCATGAGCCAGAAGGTCAAAAACATTCAAACCTTCAACCAACAACACATCAGTTTTTTGAAGGTTTCGCATCGCCAACTGCAAATTGGTGTTCTTTTCCGCAACTATAAATAGTGTTTTCTCCGGAAGACCTAAGCCAGCTAGCAAGGCAACGGCCTCCTTGGTTTTTGGGCCCTCTAAGCTTAGCGAGTCCACCACTATAAACTTACGTTCCTTAAGCCTTTCAGTAAGAACCGCTTTGAGTGCAATCTTTTTAGACTTCTTAGACAGCCCAAACGCGTAGCTTCTCGGGCTAGGCCCAAATACCGTCATACCACCCCGCCATATCGGCGAGCGAGTATTTCCTGCGCGAGCTCGACCTGTGCCCTTTTGCCTCCAAGGCTTAGCATTACTACCATGCAACTCACCCTTATTCTGCTTGGTCGCCGCATTTCCACCTCGGCGCGCAGCCATTTGCATAGTTACATAACGCTGCACCAACTCGGCGCGACACTGAACATCAAAGACACCCTGAGAGGCCTCTACCGTTCCTACTTTTTTATTATTACTATCTAAAATATCTAATTCCGGCATAACCGAAAGCTCATTTCCTTTAAGATTTTAAAATACTGACGAGTCCACCGTTGGCACCAGGAACCGCACCTTTTATCAATAAAACATTGTTCTCTGCGTCCACCCGGACCACCCGCAAATTTTTCACATGGACTTGATTACCACCCATCCTGCCTGGCATCCCTGTGCCCTTCAATACCCGACCGGGCCAAGTATGCATTCCTATCGAACCAGTTCCCCGATAACTCTCATGGTGACCATGCGATGCCGGCGCACCACCGTAATTAAACCGTTTGAATACTCCGGCGAACCCTCGCCCCTTACTAACACCAACCACTTCTACTTTGTCCCCCTCACTGAAAATATCAACCTTCAAGGGTTTACCTATAGCCTCACCATCCACATCTTGCCCCCTGAACTCCTTAAGCAACCTTGCCGGCTCCACATTATGCTTATCATAGAATCCCTTCAAAGGCTTATTAGTATGCTTAGGCTTACGGGTACCGTAACCGAGCATGAGAGCCTGATATCCATCTTCACCCTCGGTTCGCTTCAGCACCGGAACACAACGCTCAACCTGGATTACGGTTACTGGAACACAATCTCCTTTTTCCGTATAAACCTGGGTCATTCCTACTTTTTTTCCAATTATCACACTCATAATTTCTTCACGTTAAAGCTTTATTTCAATATCAACGCCACCCGAAAGGTCCAACTTCATCAGTGCATCAACGGTTTGCGGAGTAGGGTCAAGGATTTCCAGGATTCGCTTATGCGTTCTAATCTCAAACTGCTCACGCGATTTCTTATCCACATGAGGAGAACGCAACACGGTCCACTTATTTTTTACAGTAGGCAGGGGGATAGGCCCAATCAATTTAGCACCTGTGCGCCGAGTAGTTTCAACTATTTCCCCCACCGACCGATCCAACACCTTATAATCGTAAGCCTTAAGCTTAATCTTAATTTTTTGATCGCTCATTATTCAACAATCTCGCCAACAACTCCGGCTCCAACCGTACGACCGCCTTCACGAATAGCAAATTTAAGCCCTTGATCCATTGCCACAGGCGTAATAAGCGTTATCTCCATAGCAACATTGTCGCCAGGCATTACCATTTCAACACCGGCCGGCAAAGTCGCAATACCTGTCACATCAGTCGTCCGGAAATAAAACTGAGGACGGTAACCATTAAAGAACGGGGTATGCCTTCCACCCTCCTCCTTAGTCAAAATGTAAACTTCCGCCTTGAATTTCGTATGCGGCGTTATAGATCCAGGCTTAGCCAATACCTGACCGCGCTCGATATCCTCACGCTTGGTTCCGCGAAGCAGAATTCCCACGTTTTCCCCAGCACGCCCCTCATCAAGAAGCTTCCGGAACATTTCAACACCAGTCGCTGTGGTCTTCACTGTGTCCTTAAACCCCACGATCTCAATTTCTTCACCAACCTTGAGAATCCCCGTCTCAATACGCCCGGTCGCAACAGTTCCACGCCCAGAAATACTGAAGATGTCCTCAATCGGCATCAAGAAAGGCTTATCAACTGGACGATCTGGAACCGGGAAATAAGTATCCAGAGCCTCCATTAAATCCCAGATGCACTTGGTTTTTTCTTCATCGTCCGGATTTTCCAAGGCCTGAAGAGCGCTTCCACGAATAACAGGAACATCATCTCCAGGGTAATCGTATTTGCTCAACAACTCCCTAACCTCCATCTCAACCAAGTCCAGCAACTCAGGATCATCAACCATGTCACATTTATTCATAAACACACAGAGCTTCGGCACCCCAACTTGACGAGCCAAAAGAATATGCTCACGAGTCTGCGGCATGGGACCATCATTAGCTGAAATCACCAGAATTCCCCCATCCATCTGAGCCGCACCAGTAATCATGTTTTTCACATAATCGGCATGACCAGGGCAGTCAACATGCGCATAATGCCGAGCCTCAGTATTATATTCAATATGGGCAATCGCAATAGTGATTCCCCGCTCTTTTTCTTCCGGAGCCTTATCGATCTGATCAAACGCAACTGTCTCAGCC
>DUAA01000112.1:4223-5286 GCA_012961055.1 Nitrospinaceae bacterium | reverse complement strand
ATCATTATTGCCCATCGATTATCCACCCTTATGCATGCAGATAAAGTTCTCGTATTAAAACATGGTGAAATAGTTGAATTCGGATCGAGAAAGGAGCTATTGCGGCAAAAAGGAGTTTTTTATAATCTTTGCCAGTCACAGTTGCGACCATAAGACTTAATACTAGTTAATGAGGGCAAGTAATGGGCGCAAAATCTCATAAATAGCCGTAAAGATATCTTGTGATTGATCAATATTATCCCGTTTTCAAATCTTTTGACTTGTCTAGAAACTAGGAACTTTCTGCGCTAAAAAATTAGGCTGTCGAGTATTCAGAAAATCAGTCATCATTGAAGAAGAGTAAATAAATATGACTGTCCTTATACTCTCGAAGGGTGCGGCGATCATAACCAGGAATATTTTTCAGAAAGTAACTATAAACATCCATAGTATAGGAGTGCTTTTCGGCAAAGTATTTTTTTTGACGCAAACACCTCGTAGCACAAACATCTTTGAAAAATCCAGAGCAAAAGTGTTGAAACTGGATTCTGAAATGCTCAAGAAACACAGACCGGCAACCCGTGACAAACTAAAAGACGAGTTTATTTCTGTCCTGATAAACAGGGTGAGTCAAATGAACACCGCTCTTGTTAGATTGAAAGCGGAAATGGAAGCGATCAACCATGTCGCAATGGATTATCAGGATGAATTAGATAGGTTTCTTAAACCTGGAAAGACTATGAAGGAGATTTTTGGCGGTATCCAAAGCACCATAAATACTTTGATACGTTAACTTACAGAGTTTAGGTGAATTTGAGTTTTTTTCACGCTTCCTGTATTTCAGAACCAATAATAATTTTACCTGCCTCCTTCCGCTAAAAAATATTTGTAAGAAATTGACGTCTGTATATACTTACTGGAGGCAATGTGTTCTGTAACCCTATTAATTGATAAGGTGATACCTATGAGAAAATTGATTTGTGTTTTATCCGTGTTTCTTTTTATTTTTCTAGCTGCACCGCTATTTGCAGATGAGGCGGTCTTGAAATTTTCTATGCACGAAGGTTCCAGCGCTAGTGCAAAT
>DUAA01000112.1:2946-4024 GCA_012961055.1 Nitrospinaceae bacterium | reverse complement strand
CCATTCTCCAATCTGGGATTCTCCATGCCCACGCTCCTATGAAAAGAGAAGGCTCTTAGAGTTAGAGGGTAGTTCCGAAGCAGGAAGAGCGGGTTACCATCAATGACAGGTGGTTCTAAGTTTCCAAGAATCCTGTTAGTAATATTATAGTCGTTAGCTTTTCGGCTTGAAGGAGATGATCAGCCTGTCAACCGGACGGTTACATTGGATATGTTCGATGAGGATTTCCTCCATGTCTTCTTGGTTTCTTGGGGCGTACCAGATATCATCAGGGTAAACAACCATGGTTGGTCCCTGGGAACACGCATCCAGACATCCGGCTTTGTTAACCCGTACCGTTCCTTTCAGGCCCAGTTCGTGGACTCTACCTTTCATATAATCCAGCAACTCAATAGAGCCCCGTGAAGAACAGCAGCCTCTAGTATCACCGGATTTTCTTTCGTTGATGCAGATGAAAATATGTTTATTAAATCGCGGCATGATTGATCAGTAGAGTTTTTTTGCTCGTTTTTGAATAGCTGGGAATCAGTCGGATTTAGGGAGTTTGTTGGAATGAGTTTCGTAATATTGTTTGAACTTCCCAAAGTTGACGTAACATTTTTCACAACTATCCGGAAACACAGTGACAATTACGCCTCTTTCAATTTGTGACGCAAGTCTCAGAGCTCCGACAAGGGCAGCGGCGGAAGAATGCCCAACCAGAATGCCTTCCTGCTTCTCCAGAGTCTCGACCATGTCGTAGGCTTCGTCGGTGGGGATGCTGATTTTTCCATCCAACTCTTCTTCTTTATAAATTCCAGGAACAATGGACGACTCCATATGCTTGAGGCCTTCCAGACCGTGCAGAGACTCTGCTGGTTCCACTGCGTAACATTTGATATCAGGATTTAATTTGCGCAGGCCCCGACTGGTTCCCATAATGGTACCTCCGGTTCCGATACCTGCCAGAAAATGAGTTACCCGATGATTGGTTTGATTCCAGATTTCGGGGGCGGTGCTTTCCTGATGAGCTTTCCAGTTGGAGTCGTTATTGTATTGATCTGGCATGAAGTAGATGCCCGGGTTTTCCTCATAGATT
>DUAA01000112.1:0-2936 GCA_012961055.1 Nitrospinaceae bacterium | reverse complement strand
GCCATGAGGATTGCCCCATCCGAACCTTCGAAGGGACTGGACGTTACAATTTCTGCACCGTAAAAATCGGCCATCAATCCTTTACGTTCTTTGCAGACATTTGCTGGCATGACCAGTTTGACCTTATAGCCTTTTACTTTGCCAATCAGTGCATAGGCAATTCCGGTATTGCCGGATGTGGAGTCGAGAATAATTTTATCCTTAGTGAGCTCACCGGATCTCTCACCATCTTCGATCATTTTTAGGGCGGGACGAGACTTTACTGAGCCGCCTGCATTTTTCCATTCTGCTTTGGCATAGATGTCGACATTCTTGAATTCCTTGCCCAGATTATGAATTTGGATCAGGGGAGTGTTACCAATGGCCTTCAACACTGATTGATCGGTGATGACAGGGCAAGTCGGCGCTTGCACTTCAAAGGGAATAGGAAAGTTCATCGGTTTTGACATTTCAAGTATTAGGTATCTTTAGAACCGGATACGGTGCAAATAAACTAATTATCCGGTGTTTTATTGTTTTTATTAGCGTGATAGCCCACAGAACTCCTCATAGTCAATCAGTTCAGTGATTGTGGGTTTATCACTGCAAACTGGACATTGAGGGTCTTTTTTAAGCTTTAGTTTTCTGAATTCTGTTTTCAAAGCATCATAAATGAGTAGCGATCCAACCAGCGTTTCTCCTGTGCCCAATATAAGCTTTAAAGTTTCGACGACCTGCAGGTTACCAATAACCCCTGCAAGGACCCCTAAAACACCACCTTCTTGACAATTGGGAACCATACCAGGTGGAGGAGGCTCGGGATAAAGGCAACGATAGCAGGGTCCTTCAACGGCTTTAAAAATTGTTACCTGTCCTTCAAAACGAAAAATACTGCCATGAATATTGGTCTTCCCCATCATCACGCAAGCATCATTAATGAGGTAGCGGGTGGCAAAATTATCGGTGCCATCAAGGATATAATCATAATCCTCGAACAGGCGCAGGATATTTTTCGAAGTCAACTTTTCATTAAAAACAGTGACTTTGACATCTGGGTTGAGTAATCCAATGGTTTTTTTTGCAGACTCCGTTTTGAGCATTCCTATACGTTCGGTATTGTGAATGATCTGGCGTTGTAGGTTGCTGAGGTCTACTGTATCGAAGTCAATGATTCCCATATTTCCGATACCCGCAGCAGCAAGATAAAAGGCAGCGGGAGAACCCAGTCCACCTGCGCCGACCAATAAAACTTTTGACTCCAAAAGGCGACTTTGTCCCTCCCCACCCACTTCAGGTAAGATAATATGGCGACTGTATCGTTCTATTTGCTCATCGGTGAAATCTATCATCTTAGGCTCCGCCAGCAATTGCCGGAATGATAGAAATTTCATCGCCATCCTTTACAGCAGTCTTTTCTCCATCAAGAAAGCGGATGTCTTCTTCATTTAAATATATATTAATGAACCGACGCGGAGTTCCATTTTCATCACAGATACGCTCTTTGATTCCAGCAAACTGGCTCTCCAGATTATTAAGAATATCGCTGATAGTGGCACCTTCTGCTGCCACTTCACTCTTATTGTCGGTCAATTTCATTAATGGGGTCGGTACTCTCACTTTTACGGCCATGCTTTACTCCTTTTAAACCGTTTGCAAAAACTTCTTTTAAACTATTTATATGGATTTCATTTAGAATTAAACTGTTAAGACCTTGGAAAAAATTTCTTCAAACCTATCTATTTTGGGCTCAATAACTACAGGGGCATTAAAACAACCGGCTAGGGCTTCTTGGGTTTTTAATCCATTGCCAGTGATACAGATTACGGTGACTTCATCAGGTTTGATCCTACCTTGTTGAACCAGTTTTTGAGTGACACCAACTGTTACGCCTCCAGCTGTTTCTGTGAATATCCCTTCTGTCTCGGCCAGCAATTTCATGGAGGTGACAATTTCTTCATCTGATATGTCTTCCCCGTAGCCGCCACTGGTATTTGCGGTCTTGATGCCGTAATACCCATCTGCTGGGTTTCCAATGGCAATCGACTTGGCAATAGTATTTGGTTTTACCGGGACGATATTTTCAGTGCCATTTTTTATTGCTGTTGTAACAGGGGAACAACCAGTGGCCTGAGCCGCGAAAATTTTGGTTTGTACCTTATCAACCAGTCCCAGCATTTCAAATTCGTGAAAGGCTTTCCAAATTTTTGTGATCAGAGAGCTTCCTGCAACGGGAACCACAACGTTGTCCGGTGTTTTCCAGCCAAGCTGTTCTGCAATTTCATAACCATAAGATTTTGATCCATCGCCATAATAGGGTCGTATGTTTATGTTTACGAAGGCCCAGTTATGGTTGGCGCCAATTTCACTACAGAGCCGATTAACATCATCGTAACTGCCTTTGATAGAAACTAACTGCGAACCGTAAATCAGAGTTCCAAGAATTTTTCCCGCTTCAAGATCGTCAGGAATAAATATACAACTTTTTAAACCCGCTTCTGCTGCGTGGGCGGCAACCGAGTTTGCCAGATTACCGGTTGAGGCACATGAGATGGTATCAAAGCCAAATTCAATAGCCTTGGAGACCGCCACAGATACTACCCGGTCTTTAAAAGAAAAAGTTGGGTGGTTGACGGAGTCATTTTTTAGGTAAAGATTGTTCAGGCCTAGGGCTTTTCCCAGGTTTTTTGCCCTGACTAAAGGGGTAAAGCCTGTATGGAGACCTACTTTTGGTGGTTCATCAAGAGGTAAAAGGGCTTCGTAGCGCCACATGGTTGGCGGACCTGATTCTATAGATTTTTTGGTTACGACCTTTTTGATGGTTTCGTAATCGTAATCAACTTCCAGAGGTCCAAAACAGAATTCACAGACATGAATAGCTTCTTTTGGGAACTCTCTTCTACATTCTTTGCAGATTAACCCTTTTACATGACCCATTCCAACATTCCCTTAATTTTACC
>DUAA01000111.1 GCA_012961055.1 Nitrospinaceae bacterium | reverse complement strand
CCGCGCCTCACGATCATAACCCCCGAGGCGTTCAAATTCGTGTTGCAGGTCTCCATACCCATCATGATAAATCTGGTCCGACTCCAACCGCTCCATTTCAGTTTTTACTTTAAGAAAATTCGGATCGCCCAGCACCACTCTTTCGAGAACCGTTTCCTTCCCAACATTCATATCCTGTTCCAGCAGACCCAGACGCAGCCCTTTCCTGAGAATAACCTTTCCCGAATCCTGCACAGCTTGTCCTGTAATTACTTTAAAGAGAGTGGTCTTGCCGGTACCATTCTCCCCCACCAGACCCACCTTTTCCTTTGGACGCAGATGGAAACTGATATCCTCAAAAAGAACCTTGGATCCAAATTGTAAGTTTACTTTTTCAACAAATATCACGAACTGCCCTCGAGGCAATAGGTCTAACCATTTTTATGCTAAGCATGGACAACTTATTTTTTAATCCTGTCTTTTTGCTTTCTCAACAATTATCACATCATACCTTTTTTGGAGATTAGGTTTATGGGGTGGATCGAAGTTTTGGGTTAAACGCTTCTCGCAATCCTTCACCGCAAAGGTTGAAGGCAAGCACCACGAACAAAATGGTGAACCCAGGAATGAATGTCAACCAAGGGGCATCGAACAAAAATGTCTTTCCATCAGCGAGAATATTTCCCCAGGTTGCATCTGGAGGTTGCACACCGAAACCTAGAAAACTCAAAGCAGATTCTGTCAAGATAGCCGTCGCCACACCAATAGTAGCCGAGACCAGAACCGGGGCGATTGCGTTGGGAACCATATGAATAAAAATTATCCGCCATTCGGGAATAGCCTGGCTCCTCGCGGCTACCACAAAGTCTTGATCCCGCAGGGATAAAAATTCTGCACGGACAAACCGTGCGGTCCCCATCCAACTCGTCAGACCAATAACGATCATGATGTTATAAATGCTCGGTGGTAATAACGCAACCACCGTCAATATTAAAAAGAAGGTGGGAAAGCAGAGTATGATATCTACAAACCGCATGAGAAGCGTATCCACGGTGATGAACCCCAGCTTCACCCTTCCATAAAACCCAGCCAGCCCACCAATAAAAATCCCCACCGTCAACGATATCCCTACAGCCACAAATCCTACCGTCAACGAAACAAATGTCCCCTCCAACATGCGTGCAAACACATCCCGGCCCAGTTCATCGGTTCCTAATAGGTAAACACCTAAAGCCGGGGAGTCCTCCTCAGGTGTCAGGGTACTGGTGAAGGGCGTCAGTGGAGGAAGAAATTTTTCCGACAATCGGACCACTTTAGGATCGAACATCACCACAGTCTGCGTCAATACTTTCCCCAAGATTGCTAAACCAAACATAGAAATCAGGAACCAGTAACTGGCATAGGCCATACGATTTCGTTTGAGAATATCCCACCGTTCACGAAACAAACCTTTTGCAGGTTCCAAGCCATCAGTCTCCAAATTAGGTATCAGCTCATTCATTAGACTCTCTTAAAATTTGATGCGTGGGTCGGCTACCGCATAAAGAATATCGGACACCAGCGTTCCCAGTAAAACCAATATGGCCGAAAAAAAGTTCAACGTTAAGATAATGGGAAAATCTCTGGCCATTATGGCCTCATAACCCAACCGACCCATTCCAGGCCAAGCAAATATAGTTTCAAAAATCACCGATCCACCAATCAACCCGGGAATAGTCAGACCAAACATGGTGATGAAAGGAAGAAGCGCGTTGCGCAGACCGTGATGGTAGATCACCTCATCCTCCGGCAGACCCTTAGCCCGGGCAGTACGAATATAATCTTGATGGATCACTTCCAGCATTTGCGAACGCACGTAGCGGGAAAGTATGGCTGTGCCAGCAATGGCAGACATCAATGCCGGAATCGTTAAATGCCAGACCCGATCCATGTATCTCAATAAAAGTGGGGCCTCTTCTAAACCAAAAGTTTGCATCCCAATCACTGGAACATCAAAAGTTTTGACTACGAAAATAATGCAAAGATAGGACAGGAAAAACCCAGGAATAGAGATCAATGCATAAGAGAAGAATGTGCTGGACCGATCAAATATAGAGTCCCGGTTTAAAGCGGCTTGAATACCAACAGGAAATGCCAGGAACCAGGTGATCATTGTCCCTATTAAGAATAATGGAAGCGAGTTTAGAAACCGTTCCCAAATTTTATTTACAACCGGCTGATTATCTTTGAACGACTTGAGTTCGCCGCTTGCCAAATCTTTCACCCAATAAATATATTGTATATGCAAAGGTTCATCTAGGTGGAAAGACGCGCGAATACGCTGGATATCTTCCGCCTTCATTCTGGGATTGGAAGGGTCCACTAACGCCGGTTCTCCCGGAGCCAAGTGCACTATGGCGTGAGAAATTATTGAAATAAAAATCAGCAGGATAATTCTCTGCCAAATGTTACGAAGAATAAAATTGATCAAGGTTGCCTCTAAGGCCTATTGGAAGTTATAATTTTAACCATGGACATTCTACAGCTCAGTAACTATCTGGACAACCTTTTGGATATCTCATCTATTAAGGATGCGACCAACGCCATGAACGGCCTGCAAGTACAAAACACCGGCGAAATAAAAAAAATTGGACTGGCGGTCGATTTATGCCAAGCCACCATCGACTTCGCCATCGAAAAAAATTGCCAGATGATGTTCGTGCATCATGGAATTTTCTGGGGTGGACTGCAACCGCTTAGCGGTTCCCATTACGAAAAAATCTCTTCCATGATAAGAGCCAATCTGGGGCTGTATTCTGCACATATTCCCCTAGATCTGCACCCAGTATTAGGCAACAACCGCGCTCTTGCCGATTTGATTGGACTGGAAAACTTGGAGCCCTTTGGGGAATATGGTGGGATCAACATTGGTTTCAAAGGTACGATCAAAAAAATTTCTGCTGAAAACTTAACGCAGAAGTTGTCTGAAAAACTGAGGTCTCCCATCAAATTAATCGGAGAGGGTGAGATAGAATCCATAGGGCTGGTAACCGGTGGGGCGGGTGAAATTATCCAACAGGCCAGTCGTGAAGGGCTCGATGCCTACATCACCGGAGAAGGAGCCAACCAGCATTACCATGAGGCTATTGAAGGAAACTGTATATTAATTTTTGCCGGTCATTACGCCACAGAAACCGGAGGCGTGAAATCGGTGGGAAGTCATTTGCAAGATAAATTCGGAGTCACCACCGAATTCCTCGACTATCCAACAGGGTTATAAACTTAAGACCCCCGGTCAAACTCCTTTAACAAAGCGTCCAAGCCAGAACGAAAATCGGGATACTTCAATTTCACCCCCAAAACCTCTTTTATTTTTTTGTTCGAAATACGCTTATTGGTTTTGTAAAACCCTCGAGCCGTTGAAGAAAGATCGGCTTTTTCATAAGGAACCAAAGGTGGTGGTTGCGTCCCCAGTAAATTACAGGCATACTCGACTGCCTCAGCAGGAGGGCAAGGGTAATCATCACTCACATTATATATTTCGCCGGGCATTGGTTTTTGTATAGAGGCTTCCAGCGTTAGGGCAAGATCTTCAGCATGAATGCGAGAAAACACCAGGCCTGGCTTATCAATACGCCGGGCACGGCCCTGTTTTACAGAAACCAGCAAGTTTCTATCTTGACCATAAATTCCCACACAGCGAAAAATCATCACAGGCAGACCGTAATCCTTGCCTATCTTGAGCCAAGACGACTCCACTTCTATGCGCCGGCGGTTGAGATCGGTAACCCCACGTAAAGGCGAAGTCTCATCCACCCATTCTCCCTGGGCATCGCCATAAACTCCAGTTGAAGAAATATACCCAATCCATTTCAAATGACGGGCCTTGGCAATCTCTTCACTAAAATTTCTCAGAACCACATCGCCGGAAAGTTGAGGAGGAATCGTAATTAATAAATGTGTTGCGCAGGATATCGCGGCAGAAATTTCAGATGTGGGACGGGTGCCATCAAATAAATATGGACTTTTTGGGAGAGCCGTGCCTTGCCATTCGTTATCCCGGCTGGTTCCTGAAACATACCATCCTTTGGATAGAAGTCTTTCAGCCAAGTACGATGCAGAAAAACCTAGGCCAAAACAAAATAACCGACCTGCATCGGAGGAGCCTTGATTATCTTTTATTTCATAGGAATTCAAACGGCCCCTGGAATAAATAGATTTGGTAACGAGAAAGACATCTGAATAAATTCCAAACGTGCACTGATCTATTAGGTATAAATCAGACCAGCCCAATAATCACAAAAGTTTAACCTTATCTATGTATTTTTTCTGGTAATTTTGGCGGACAAGAACTCGTTTACCCAGAAACCACAGAAATAGCGTTCCTAAAGCTCCCATCTCAAGAACAAACACCCAATTCATTTCACCAGCCATAACAAACCTCGCTATTAAAAAGTGAATCGATATTTATCAAATAACTCCAGCGTTACAACCTCTTTACCTTCTTTGGATATTTCCTGTTCAATACGTTTCACTGCCATATTACGAATAAAAGGGATGGGAATCTTAGAAACTTTTTTTAAGGCATCGTCTTCCCATTTCAGAGAAACTTCCACCGGCTCATTCTTTTCTTTATCTATTTGTTGATCACGCTTACGATCCTCTTCCGTGACCTCCATGCCCATGGCCTCTTTAGCAGAAGCAGGCATGATTGAGGTAAACACCTCATCAATAATGGAAGGAGTTATCATCTTATCGCCTCGCTCACGGGCTCGACCCTCAATAGTCTGTTTGGCCATCCCTAGAACAAAAGGAGGCACCTTCTCCATTTTTTCCTTTGCTTCCTTACTCCAGGGAATGCCTTGAGGCGTGGCAAATTCCATATAATCTTTGAACTTATCAACAATGTCATCTTTTTTCTTAGTACGCATGGAAAGAAAATCTTCGATTTCCTCAATTACCTCTACTTTGCGTGGGCTTTCCCGCATTTTTTCTTTAGCCACATCGAAGGCATCCATCGTTAATTCTTCGAATCCGAATCCCTTGACCCTTTTGGATACCAACATCATGGATTCATTCCGGATTTCAGTCAGATAGTCAGAGGTGACTATTTTAAAGCCCCTTTTAACACATCGCTGAATCATCAGCTTACGGATACCTGGACGTACAAATTCTGGAGCGTGCTTCACTCTTTCCCAGGCATCCTCAGACCACTGAACGCCATTTTCTTTGGCATAAGGGTGATCCACGTCAATAATTTTAATTCCTTCGCTTCCCATAGAACTCCACCTTAACAACTGAATCTTTTATTCTTAATATTCAAAAAGACTGTATTATTGAATAATTAC
>DUAA01000110.1 GCA_012961055.1 Nitrospinaceae bacterium | reverse complement strand
CAGAAAACATTAAACCCATAGATATGATCGAGAAATTACTCAAAACAATAAAAACCTGATAGTTGGTAGGGTTGGAAATCAAGTCAAGTTTGAGGTATTCCAATCGACTTTAAGCTGGAGGGGATTTCCGGATCGACTCTGGTAATTCAAATAGCCGTTTTTTTCGCCAAATAGAAACAAATCTCGGGTGATTTCTACATCCTGTTTGCAATACTGGATTATTTTATCCATCTTTCCTTCCTTGTACCATTGAAGAGAGACTAATCCGTCTGCCGATTTTTTTGCATTGAGAGTATGTTGCGCCAAATGATTGAGGCTCAGCCTAAATCCCAATTGCTTTTTGACATCCGCCAACATATCAAAGGTATTAATTTCCTGAAGGTCAAAATCGGAATACGGTTGCAGAACCGTATAGTCAAATCCGATGATGTTGAATCCTACCGCCAGATCCGCAGTGCGAAGTTTATCGACCAGCTGCCAGGCGTCTTTTTCTTCGTAGGTGAAGAATTTCTGGTCCTGACTATCCCAAACCACCCCGACCGCTAGGCCCATTTTATGGATATTGCTCCAGCCTCCGACATCCTCGGCGCTTCTCTGGGTTTCCAGATCAAAATACTGTACACGCAGACCTGAGGGTTTTGGAACATCCGCAGGTTTTGGGAGTTCCTTATCCTCAGTTTCTCCGAAAAGACCTAATTGTTCCGACATATTCCAAGTAGTTTTATAAGAAGAATCACTTCCAATTTAGCATTCCCGTCCTTTAAATCAACGATTTTTTATAACCACATATAAGTAACGGTTTTAATAATCGCTTAATCAATCACTTTGACCTGCATACCAAGCTTAATCTGGACTTCTTATTCAGCCTTTTAAATATACTAAAGTTTACTTTTTCGAGGCTGATAAATCTTTAAATAGGCTTCGCGCGTTTACCGTAATTTAATGCAAAGAAAAGATCTTCTAAGTAGATCAGTCAACTCCAACCTTATATACGGGGGCATTACCGGTGATCTGGTAGATCTTCAGCGTACCCCAATTGATTGCATTGGCAAAGCAAACTTTGGAACAAACAAAACTACTTAGTTTTCAGGATCTGAAAAAACATTTTACTAACCTTGAAGTTTTATTGGGAAGGAAAAACATATTAACAAAATCCGCTATATCATTAACAAACTTTCACTGGATCTAAACTTAAACAAAGCCGGAGAAGTGTCTCAGCGCTTGGAATCGTTATATCAGTTTATGCTTAGTCAATTTATTTTCATTGACGACCATAGAAACCATCATAAAAATACTGAGCTCGCTTGCCGAAGCTCCGGAGGAATTGTTTTAACCCCAAAAAAACATCTCCCAAAAAGGCTGGCAATTGGACCCATCTTTTGATCTTGATGTTCCATCTTCTTTTTTAAGTGCAGAACATATTTGTGACCCCCCCCTAATACCATATTAGCATCAACCTGTATTCAGAAAAGATAGCAGTTCATGGCTGATGCCCTTCCCACCCTTATACCGACCCATATAGCCTCCCACTTGCGCAAATAAACCCTTTTACTTCTTTAAGAATCAAGGAATTTATTTTGACAATTGCCCTTTTCCTATGCTAAAAATGCGCACACTTTTCAATACTTACAAAAACAAATCCATGAAGATTCACGAGTATCAAGCCAAAGAAATTTTGAGAAAATATAACGTGTCTGTGCCCAACGGAATTCTGGTTTCAAAAAAATCAGAGGCCGCTAAAGCCGCCAGAAAAATTGGCACCAAGGTGGTGGTGGTCAAAGCTCAGATTCATGCAGGAGGACGAGGAAAAGGTGGTGGTGTCAAGCTTGCAAAAAGCCCGAAAGAAGCCGAAAAGCATGCTGGTAATATTATTGGTATGACTCTCGTTACCCCTCAAACGGGTCCCGAAGGCCGACTGGTAAAGAAAGTACTGATAGAGGAAGGCATGTCGATCGCGAAAGAGCTCTATATGGGTATTCTGGTCGACCGGCAAACCAGCCAGATCCTCATCATGGCCAGCGAGGCAGGCGGAATGGATATTGAGGAAGTCGCAGCAGAGACACCAGAGAAAATATTTAAAGAGGCTGTGGATCCGGTAATCGGAGTTCAACCTTTTTTGGCTCGCAAAATTGCCTTCTCTTTGAATATAAAAGGTGCGGCTTTAAAAGCAATCATTCCTTTTATCATCAATCTATATGACGCATTTGTAAAAGAAGACTGCTCCATGCTGGAAATCAACCCTCTTGTTATCACCTCTGATGACCGGGTTCTTGCGCTGGATGCAAAAGTAGATATCGATGATAACGCTCTGTATCGCCATAAAGATACGCAGGATTGCAGAGACTTGGATGAAGAAGACCCTCTGGAGGTAGAAGCCAGCAAGTTCCATTTGAACTACATCAAGCTCGATGGGAATATTGGCTGCATGGTCAACGGAGCAGGTCTGGCAATGGGAACGATGGATATTATTAAATTGTCTGGCGGTGAACCGGCTAACTTTCTTGATGTTGGCGGTGGAGCCGATGAAGAAATGATTGAAAATGGTTTCCGCATTATTCTTTCAGATCCAGCCGTAAAGGGAATCTTCATTAATATTTTTGGTGGCATACTCCGCTGCGATATTCTCGCCCGAGGCGTAGTTGCTGCGACTAAAAAGCTGAAAATAAAAATTCCCGTCGTAGTTCGGATGGAAGGAACCAATATGGAAGAAGGACATCAAATTCTTAAAGACTCCGGCCTGAATTTTTCCATAGGACATGGAATGAAGGATGGAGCCCAAAAAGTGGTCAAGGCAATAAAATGAGCATACTCGTAGACGAAAAGACAAGACTAATAACGCAAGGTATCACCGGCCGAGAGGGAATGTTTCATACCGAGCAGTCCATGAAATATGGAACCCGTGTAGTAGGTGGCGTCACCCCAGGTAAAGGCGGACAAAAAGTATTGGGGAACATACCTGTCTTCAATACGGTAAAAGATGCAGTGACTAGCACCAAAGCCAATGCAACAATGATCTTTGTCCCCCCACCTTTTGCCTCAGACGCAATCTTAGAAGCTGCGGATGCAGGTATTGCGTTAATCATCTGTATCACAGAAGGAATTCCTGTCGGCGATATGGTAAATGTTTATAAATACCTGCAAAGCACCGGGAGTCGTTTGGTAGGGCCTAATTGCCCTGGCGTCATTTCTCCAGGTAAAGCCAAGATTGGAATCATGCCTGCCCACATCCATAAAAAAGGGAATGTCGGCATTATTTCCCGTAGTGGAACATTGACTTACGAAGCGGTCGGTCAATTAACCTCACTAGGAATTGGTCAGTCTACCTGCGTTGGAATCGGTGGTGATCCCATCATCGGCTCACGCTTTATTGATATCTTGGGATTGTTTCAGAAAGACCGAGGCACCAAAGCCATTTGCATGATCGGCGAAATTGGTGGCACCGCAGAAGATGAAGCGGCCTACTACATTAAGAAACATGTCACCAAACCCGTAGTAGGTTTCATCGCTGGGCAAACCGCACCTCCAGGACGTCGTATGGGACATGCGGGTGCCATTATCTCAGGCGGTCAAGGCACGGCAGAAGAAAAAATGAAGGTTATGAAACGCTGCGGAATCAAAGTCGTAAAAAGCCCTGCAGACCTCGGCAAAACCATACAAAAGGCCCTCTGACCTGCGGCGAACCACCGCAGGTAACTTGCTATGTCTCTATCTTGCCAATATACTTTCTCCCGGCCTAACAAACTATTGCTACCCGCTCCCTTTCGAAGGGCTAAACTGCCGCTTGCATACTTCAAATATACTTGCGCCAGTACTGGGCTTTCACAAAACTGCTTTGGGACTCAAAGTTAAAGGAGGATCTATATCAGCCTTAGACTAACCCCCTCAATCCCCCTTGAGGCGTTATAGTCCGCTTTGTGATCAATCTAACGCGTTGGCCCCAGCCTAGTTGCCTCATGCATCCTCATAAGAAAGGTAATTCAAGCGGCTTTCATAATCTAAGTGGTCGAACGGTTTGCCTTGCCGGAAACTAGAAAAGTGCAGGTCTGCGAAAGAAATGATGATAGCATGTAAAACTTCATGTTCTTCCATTCCCTGTTTACGCAGTTTATTGAATGTCTTAATTACAAACTCGGGCTCTCCGGTTCTTAGTTGGCTGTCTATAATAGTATGCAAAACAGTATGCACGAAAGGGCTGACAACCTGACCATCGATCTCTTGCGGATAAGCCGCCATCTCACCCATAGACCACGCCTCTTCAAACTCCGGATGCATGTCCATGACATGAGAAATCCGAGAATCGAGTTCTTCGACATCCCTACCTTGCTGCCGATCGGAAGCAACTCTTAATATTCGGATTTGTGTTTCTTTATCAAAATTCATAGTAAATCACTCAAAGTTAGTTAGATATAGACCTGTGTGCGTATTTATATATTCAGATGCACTGTAAAATTATGGGGTTTCTGAAAAATGAGTCCGACGATCTTTACCGGGTTCCCCATAAACCATAAAAACCCGTTTTCCCTGGCGTATATGGTATTTAGCCCAAGCGGGAGATTTACCGTCATAACTGGCATCGGGGTCTTCTTCTCCCTCCGCCTTTAAATAATCCGGATAATCTAGGCCCGCTTCGAAGACCTCCAAGAGGAGGCAGTCCGAGGTAAAGCCTTTTCCAGTCAACGCTATTTTGCCTAAAAATGCTTCTATTTCTGCAGGATCATTAATCTGAATAGGTTTCATAGTCATTTATGATGAAAGTTTCTTTATAAAAGTTTTTTGTAAAAGGGTCTGAATAACATAATTTTAGCAGATTAGCCTCTAATATTAAGGTATAGTATCAATTATATCCTATTCAATGTTACACAAATTGGCACATAAACCTAAAAACATAAGAGATAAGAAGGAATGCTTATTCAAGATAATTTGGCATTAACGCGCTCCAATACCAGCGGTCAGGGCGGGGTGGAACTGCTATACAGGGTGAAGAACTATGGTTTATCCGCAACATCAAGACCTCAGGAAGAAATTTCTATGATTCACTGGGAAGTAGAAATCATCAAGTTCATCAACCCTGAAACTACGGAATTTGAGATCTGCCATACCACCGAATTGGCAAATAAAACTCTTAAATTTTATACAGATAAGTCGTTAAATGAGTTTTTACAAAAGGCCTTTCAATACTTTGAGGAATTGGATTCTCTGGAAAAAATGCTGCCCAACGAAGCACAATCATCCTGACGCCTTAAAAGTGGAGAAAAGTATTAATAATCAGGCTTAAGCCTTGACAGGAAGGTAGTTTGTTTCTAAGATATGAGT
>DUAA01000109.1:1218-5392 GCA_012961055.1 Nitrospinaceae bacterium | reverse complement strand
CCAGAGACTATTTCTAATCCTGTGCCATTTTCGTGCAGTTGCCATGTCATGGATTCATCGCCGCTCACGGGTCCAAAATCTTCATCGAACATGGGCGATGACACTGCTGTGGGGACCCCGGCTTCAATATCAATGGTTCCCGGGGCAAGTGTTCCGGAAAGAACATAAGTGGAATCGCCATTATCATTGGTCAATGTTAAATCTGTTATGTTGATTCTGAGTGATGTTGAATCAACTAATAGCTGGTCATCTATATTTCCAATTTCATAATAGTATTCTACAAAATCACCATCCACTGTATCCACAATTATAAATTCACCTTCGGCCTGGCCATATGCTGGAAAAGACATATACTCTAACATATAAGCTGGTAATATGGCGCCTTCCGGAATGGGGTTTTCTTCATAATAATAGTAGTCATCATTTTCTTCCAATGAATTATTTGATAAGATTACAAATAACATATCGTACCCATACATTCCAGACATAGCCATCATATAATTCATACTGCCGGGAATCGGTCCGTCAATGCCAATGGCTCCATCGGCAGGTACCAATCCCTGGGCCTGCATAGGATTTGGAATAGTTTGGTCTGTGCCGGAGGTAACCCATAGGGCAGCATTGTCATCTTCATATTCCCATTCGCCATAGAGATCTTCAGCGTCCCTGTCGCTGGGTGTAATGGGCCTGGATGGGGTTTGTCCCCAGGAAATCCTGTGCTGGGATAATTGATCCTGTATTTCTTGTGGAAGCTGAGAGAGAATTCTCTCGGATGGATTTATGTTTTGGCTCCATCCAAAACTAAATAAAACCAATGTTGTGATAATGGCTGTGTTTTTCATGATATTCTCCTTGTTTTTTATTTGTCCCGGGGATGAAAAAATAAATATGCGTCTTGGAACATATGGCCGGACCCTCACGAACCGGCGATTTTAATTCATCCCCGGATTAGTTAAGCTCTCCTCCTCCACCAATAAATCGATCAATGGGCTTACAGATAACGATGGCTTTGTTTTCAGTCACGTTTACATCCCAGACCATGCTCAGCATTACATAATCGCCTGTTTGACCGTGCTTCCAGCGCTGGATAGTGCAGTAACGGGATTCTGTGATAGATTCCGTTCCTTTCAATTTTTCCTGAATACGCCACACGCGTTTCAATTCATCGGGATGAATCAAATCTGCCCGGTCATAGCGATGGCCTACCAGTTGATCATCATCATATCCCAAAATATCTTTCCATTTACCATCCACTTCCGTAATAATGCCATCGGTTACGCGGCCACAGATCAAAAGGGAATCCGCAACAATCTTATCCAAAAGATTATCCTTTGGTGATGGTGTTTTAAGTTCAACTATTTCAGCCTTGATTGATTCCAACTCTTGCTTCAGGGAAACATTTTCCCGCATAAGATAGTCAATGACCGTTTTAGAATCTTCCGTTGGTTGGGATCCTGGGGTTGAAGATATTGATGATGATTCTGAGGGATTTATCATGATATTCTGTTGTGAGAGTTTGAGTAATGTTTAGGGGGAATTTGGTTTTTGGCGATCCAAAAGCTCAGAGCCTGGGGTGATACCCCAAAAAAAGCGGCCACATCACGTTTTCGTCTTAGGCCCTTATTTATCATAAGATTATTTATTATTTCTTTTACATTTTCCATTATAATTAATTATTTCTGTATTTTTTACTTGTTTATTCAGTTTTGCTTAAATAAAATTAACCAACGATTAAATACTTCGCAAGAAAAAAATGGTTAATAAAATAAGAAAGTCACCCCTAAGTTTGGGGAATCCGAGAATGGAATGCTTGATGGGCTTCCTTTGTTTTTACTCAAATAATTAAACATCAAGGACAACTACCATGACAATAACTAAATACATCACGCTTATGCTTTTTTCCGCTTTTTTGTTGGCGCAAGACGGGGCCATTCTGCCGAGGCAGAAATCTGCGATCCAGTCCCTTTCTACGGCTGCAGGTTTTACCAGTGCTGATCTGAATACATATCTTGTTCAGAATTACGGTCAAACATTGGACGGACTTTCCCGTACCCAGGGCGCCAGTGTCATCAAGGAATTCCAGGCTGGGGCTGCCGCAAAACCACAGCCAGCCAGCACAACAACGGACCTGCAGGCGGCTGGCTTGCTGGAACCCGGTATGAAAAAACTTTTTCATTTTCGAGATGGTACCGTTCGGGATGGTGAAATTATATCTATTGAAGATGGCCTTGTCGCACTAAAAACAACAAGCGGTTTGTTCAATATTCCATCTAATATATTTCTGTCAGAGACTGCAGAGATCACCAACAAGAAAGGTGAGTTGTTCAAGGGAATCGTGATTGGTGAAACGGTTGAAGAATTTATCGTTCGCACATCCTTTGGTGACGCAGTTGTTCAAAAACGGGATATCCGCACCATGAAACGCTACCATGGCGGTATCCTGGATCGTCAATCCGAGGATCGGAGAAAATTCTACCAGGGCGAGGCCCAGTTACTGAGTGTTTTCCTGGATCCAACGGCTTTCCCACTCAGGGGCAACACCTTTTATATCAGTGGTCTTTCCATGGGATACGGGCTTACAGACAGGTTCATGATAACAACGAAGTTCGGCTCGAATTTCAGCGGTGATTTAAACCTCCATCCCCGGATGCGTTTTTATCATAGAAAATCCGCTGAAAAAGAAATGGCGGCCACCTGGGGCATTGGCCTGCACCGCTCCTACAGCATTAAAAGTATCGTTGGGAAGTATTCCCATGCTGTCAACGTCACCACAGCAGATGACAGCGTATTCGCCTTAAATGAAACTGAATATGATGTAGCTGATGTGGTGAAAAATGATCTGGACGATATTCTCTATGCTGATGCGTTTCTTGTTTTTTCATCTCGAAGAGTGAACCCAACCGGCCGGGGAAAAGTGGGGTGGTCCGCGGGGGCTAAGGTCAGCAATGCCTTCGTTAACCGCGATGAGTGGCTAAAGGCCAATCTCACCGACACAACGATTAATGTAAGTTGGAGCAACGACGGCAAATATGAGGTTCCGTTTCGGTGCTGGCTATCGCTGGAATACGACCTAAGAACAAATCTGAAATTTGTTGGCGCCGCCTGGATCGACAATGGCTACAAAACCATGGACCTTGAACAAACAATAGAAGATTATTTTGGCGATGATGGGTCTGCTAGTTTTTCCCTGGATTCACCCAAGGGGGACGTCAGTATGATCGATTTTGATTTTGGTATACTTTACGCTGTGAACGAGAATTTTCGTGTTGGGGTTCATTTTCAGCAGCCTTACATAGATTTTTACTGGGAGTTCTTTGAATTCTAGTTCATCGAAGTTAAGTGAATAACATCAAGAAAACTTTTTTAGTTGCTTTTATCGGCTGGGCCGTTCTGGCGGGTCAGGCGGGTTCGGATCTACAGGTCATTCGAAACATTCGACTTGAAAACCTAAAGCGAGACTATTCGGGAACGGCAATCCGGTTTATGGGTTCAAATTCCAGGTCCATCCAAGGTGTACTGCTGGACGTCACTGAGAAAAATATGATCATTTCCGAACATGGAACACCTGTTCCATATGACCATTCCGGTGTTAATCATGTTTTTGTCGACCCAGAATTCAAAGATCTGATTATGGTGTTTGGGCTGGGCGCCCTTGGAGGTGTTTCGGGATATTTGGGGGCAATCATTGGCCGCTCAAATCCTGACGCAAACATGAAAGGAGTAGCGTTTTCTCTTGGGGCTGGGCTGGGGCTGCGCGCCGGGTACAAGACGTTTTATAAACCAATCAAAATTGATATATCAGGAAAGGCGCGTGGATAAATCTGTCGCCTTGCCGCTTTTAATGGCTTTCTCATTTCTGTTTGGAGATAACAATGTTCTGGTTCGGCATGGCAATCAACAAGTGGCCCAGGGGGAGTTTATTGGGACATACCGGCATGTAATATGTTCTTATAATAAACTAACGAAATTTTATCATGAACAGAAATATACGTCATAGTCAAATAATTTTTCTTTGCTTCTTGCTGCTTGTGCTAGCGGGCTGCCACAATAACGCTCACCTACGCACACAGAAAGTATTAAAACCCGGTGAAAAGGCTTATTCCGGGAGCGGTGTGCTGGCCATGGGTGGTATAGATGAAAGTTATGATGGTTTACAAAACACGGGTGTGATGGG
>DUAA01000109.1:0-1157 GCA_012961055.1 Nitrospinaceae bacterium | reverse complement strand
CCGGGCTTAATTCTGGGTTATGATTATAGAAAATACACTGGTCAAAGAAGCGGCTCACCAAAAAAACTGGGAGCACAGATTGAAGTTAATTTTGGCGAAGCGGGCGCAGCGTTTCACCTTCGGCCTTCCATAACAAGCACAACCAAAAGAGGGAAGCCGTTTTATGGCGGAGCACATGGTCTTTTGGCCGTGGGCAACTTAAGGGATCGTCTTGAATGGGAGTCTTATGATAGTCTTGGATATTATGAATGGTATGAAAAAGAAATCGATTACCGCTTTAACAGCCTGGGCGCCGGCCTTACCGCTGGTGCAGAGTTTTTAGCCTTCGACAATAATTCGATACAATTACAGGTGGATGTGTCCCTGGTAAAAAATTCTTTTAGCACCGATGCTGAACCACCCGACGTTGATATGGAAAACGTTGACTGGGCATCATGGGATGATGGCGATGGGGAGGAAAGATGGGGAAGCCATGATGATGAATTAATGCCCATGGTAACCGGTAGTATTGGTATGAGTTTTTTTAAGCCTGACCCTACCAACAAAGAATCATTCGAGCCTTTGCCCACTCCCAGTTACAATACAGGCCAGACACAAACACAGCCCGTCTTTGATCCGGAAACAGGTGAAAAAATATCGGGCGGCATGCGCTTCGATCCAGAAACGGGTGAAGCTATTATTGAAATGCAGTTTAACCCTGAAACGGGAGAGCAGATTGCGGTTGCTGAAGAAAAACAAAAAATGTCTTACAATGAAATTGTATTCCAAGCCAAGAATGCAGCAAAAAGTCGCCATAATAGGGCCACATATAACGCTGCAGGTATTGCGTCATGCTTTATCTATCCGATTGGTCTTCCCGTGGCCATTTTATACACCGAAAGTGGTATCGCATCCAATATGAACCCATATGATCCAGTTTATCTTGACCTGGGTTCGAATCAAAAAAACCAGTATAGGCATGCCTATAAACAGGAAGAAAAACAGCTGCGCCGGAAATCAATCTATGGAGCGGAAGGTTTTTGCGTTGGGTTCTTTTTCTTTATAATGATGATGGGCGAAGGAATGTAATTCCGGGGTTAAATAACTCTGGAAACTGATTAGAAATAATACGGATGGGGTTGATGAAGAATAATACAGAACGTCGATTAAAAATTTCT
>DUAA01000108.1:3268-5430 GCA_012961055.1 Nitrospinaceae bacterium | reverse complement strand
ACTATCATGAACGATGTGCTCAGAAATTCCCTGCAATTTGAAGGTCTCATTATGTCTGACGACCTCGAGATGCAAGCCATCGACCAAAAGCTGGAATCCATCTCCACATTGGGAATCCGGGCTGGTATCGACTTATTTCTTATTTGCCACGACTTAAAAAAAGTAAGCTCCTTTCAAAATATTATGATCCAAAACATCGAAGCAGAAAAAATCTCAAAATCGACTATTGAACGATCCCTTGCCCGAATCTTTCAGGTCAAACAAAAGTTAAAGACCCTAGAAAAGACCAAATCCAACTTTGAAAATATTCTTAGTGAAAATAAAAATCTCGCTCAGGAAATGCAGGCGTTTTTATAAGAATAAAACAAATTATGAGCAACATTCCAAAACAAACAACCCTAAAATGAGGCTATGAAAACTTCTGGAGAAGATCTCGCTTTAAATGATTTAATTCATAAGTTGGTTTACACCTATTACCCCTGGCAACGCTGAGAAAAAGTTCATTTAATTGGATTTTTAACAGGTGTCGATCTGAGAGAATAACCACCTTTTCTATAAGTAGGGTATATACATATCCCAAAAAATATGCAGAGATAGGAATATTATTTTTTCAATCGTGCGCAGTAGGGTCCAAAATTTTCATAGTGTATAAGGTGTGGTACAAACCTTTATGGATCATTAATTCTTCATGTTGGCCTTTTTCAACAATCCGACCTTTGTCTAAGACAATAATTTGATCCGCCTTGTGAATCGTACTCAACCGGTGCGCCACAATAAAGGTCGTGCGATCAGTCATTAAGGTTCCTAAAGCTTCTTGGATGAGAGATTCCGACCGATTATCCAGAGAAGAAGTTGCCTCATCCAAGATCAGGATTTTTGGGTCTTTCAAAATTGCTCGGGCTATTGCAATCCTCTGCCTTTCCCCCCCAGAAAGTTTAGTTCCCTTTTCACCCACAATCGTGTCATAGCCGTTTTTCATTTCCATGATAAATTCATGCGCATTGGCTTTTTGAGCAGCATCTTGCAACTCCGGTTCGGTAGCATCCAATTTTCCATAAAGAATATTTTCTCTTACCGATCCGCCAAAAAGCAAGGTTTCCTGAGGAACCAGAGCAATCTGACTTAAAAAACTTTTCCGATTCAAAGTACGGATATCATGGCCATCAAGAGAAATGCTCCCAGTATCAGGATCAAAGAAGCGGAGCAAGAGTTTTATAATGGTAGATTTTCCGGCTCCGCTAGGTCCAACCAGAGCAACTGTCTGACCCGGGAGGACTTCGAAACTTGAATCATAAATTACATGTGGTTTGTCTTGATAACTGAAAGACACGTTTTCGAACTGGATGTGACCCGCTACATCCTTTATAGTGACAGGATTATCAAGATCCTTGATAATCGGCCGGGTATCCATAATTTCATAAACCCTTTGGATAGCACCGCGCGCTTCCTGAATCTGGGTGTACAATCGAACAAAAGTTCCGATAGGCCCCGCAATTATCAAGGCATACAGGAAAAAGGCCGCCAGTTCGCCGGGAGTGGTGCTCCCTTGCATGACTTGATATCCGCCATACCAAATCAACATCGCCGAAACTAGAAAGGTAAGTCCTAATATAAAAGGACCAAAAAAAGCAGATATCTTGAGCTTGTCCACAGCTCTTTCAAAAGCCATTTCAATTTTCCCCTGAAAACGATTCTCCTCGTAGGGTTCGCGGGTAAAAGACTTAACTATCTTAATTGAAGACATGACCTCCTCTAGAACTACCAACGCCTGTGCCACCTGATCCTGAAGCTTTTCTGAGATTATTTTCAATCTCCGCCCAAATACCCGCGCAAAAATCATCAGGGGAGGCAGAATGATTAAAATCAGACCGGTCAACTTCCAGTTCAGATACAAAATGATCGTCAAAGCCCCAAGTAAAGTGATGCTTTGGCGTAATAGGGCAACGGGAATGGTCACTAAAGCGTTCTGGATTACTGCTATATCATTACTCATGCGGGATAATATTTCCCCTACACGACGCTCCTGAAAAAAACGTAAAGATAGAGATTGAATATGAGAAAAGAATTCTATGCGAAAATCCGTGGTCATCCTGTGCCCCACAAAGCCAAAAATATAATTGTGCGTCACCGCAAAGGCAGCCTGGAAACCAATGATAATAATT
>DUAA01000108.1:0-3227 GCA_012961055.1 Nitrospinaceae bacterium | reverse complement strand
GCACCGCACTATTTTTTAATACAATCACGGCATTGATCATGTTACGAACGATCAAAGGCAAGACCAAGTTGATCAGCGATGTCAAAGTCAGACAAAAGAATGCAAATATAAGGCTTTTAGTATAAGGCCTGGCATATTTTAGGATCTTACGAAAATCTTTCATTTCATAGCGATGTGCGGAGTGGTGTTTTTGCTCAGCTTTTTGACGAGTAAAAATTTATCTCGGCTAAAGAACCCTTGTCCAGTCTTCCTTAGCAAGTCAGGAAAACAGCAATAGCCTATCTATATAGCCGAGCTAATTATTTTTGACCAAAGAACGCTAATGCTCACTGGTCCTCAGTGGGGCAGGAGAGTATTCATAAAACGTTCCTTAATTTCTTCCGGCGTATGAGTCACCCGCCCTGTTTTCGGATCAAAACAGGCCTCTACCTTGATCAATAGAAAACCCGGCCCTTCAGAATTCATCAGCCTTTCAAAGGCGGGTTTAATTTCTTCCTTTTTATCTACCCTTAGCGCTTCCCGGTATCCTGAACTTTTAGCAACTTGCTCAAGAGCAACCGCATTGGAAATGGAGCGCTGTTTTCCTGTTGACTCATATACTTCATTATCTATCACAACATGCACCAGATTGTTTGGCGCCTCTGCACCAATCATGGCAAGTGTTCCCATAGCCATCAAAACGTTGCCATCGCCATCTAGCACAATCACCTTGCGATCCGGTTTACATATAGCCACCCCCAGCCCAATGGAAGAAGCCAGGCCCATAGAGCCAATCATATAAAAATTTTCTTCCCGGTCTTGTAATGCAAACGATTCCCTGCATATGAATCCATTAGCGTGGACAACAGGTTCATCTTTCAATAAAGGTATAATTTCCTGAAACACCTCAATACCTCTCATCAAACAAGCCTTTCTCAACTAGGAGCGTATACGGCAGCTTCTCCTCATTAATTTTTCTTAGGGCAATTTCAACTACCTGATCACAATTTTCCGGCTTTAAAACCGAATAATTCATTCCAGCCGTTTCCAGTAATTTCTGACTGATATCCCCCATAATCAAGTGCTCAGGAGCATCTTTTCCACCCTGACCACGCCAACTCATGATGACCAACACAGGGATTCGGTAAATCAGGTTTAGAGAGGTGAACGCATTGAGGCAATACCCCAGCCCCGAGTTCTGCATCAGCAAAACAGGTTGAGAACCAGAAAGATAGGCCCCTGCACATAAACCTACAGCGGCATCCTCTCTCACCGATGGAATATAATGGGCGTCCTCAACTTCTTCCAGACAAGAAATCAGGCCCGATAGAAGCGAGCAGGGAACTCCAGTAAAAAAATTAAAATTTTTCTGGATCAACCGTTCAATGAATATTTGGGATGTAAATGACGACACGTTTATTTCTTCTACCAGTTATTAATGTTTCGCTCGCCACCATATTCGCCTTGAAGCTTATGAATGAGTTTAATATATTTCACAATACCCTCTTGACCCGCAAACTCGACTCCAAGATCCTTAGCCTCCTGACTTGACATATGCACACCTTCTTCACCCATAACACCTTCAACCTCTCCGAAAGAATCTATGGTGTCTGCAATCAATTGCCCAAGATTCATATTATGAATATGTCCATCTATCAGATGATAGGTTTTTCCTGACGCCTCAGAATTTCCCATGACTTTCTGGATAGCTTGAACAACCGAATCGACAGAAACATATTTGGTGCTGCCCTTAACATCCACATTATAATTGGTTGCCAGAAAATCAATCGTTTGAAACCATTCGGACTTGTCAAGCTGAGGTCGTACTCCGTACATGGTAACGGGTCTCAGGATGGTTACGTCAAAGGCACGGCTCTTGTTGTAATAGTGACAAAACCCTTCTATAGAAGATTTGATGGCACCATAAAGACTGCTGGGCCAAACTGGATGTTTTGGATCTAGAGGGTGCTCCTGATCCACAGAGGGAAGAATTTCTCCAAACACCGTACAGGCACTCATGAAGATAACTTGCTTGACCTTGGCCTTTTTAGCCTCCTCAAGCAAATCAAAGGAACCGTTGACATTTACTTTAACCAATTCATCATAAGCTTGAACCGGACCAGGAAAATGGGCCAGATGCACCAGCACATCCGCATCCTTTACAAGCTTTGCAAGAGACTCCCTATCCTCCAAGCCTCCAATAATAAAGTCTACATCCTCAAAAGTTTTCAAATGTTCCACCACGCTATTTTCACGGATCAGAGCCCGGATATTGTGAGCAGAACCTTTCTTACTGTCTTCAACAATTTTTTTGATGAGATGGGAACCCACCATTCCGGTGATACCGGTGAGCGCTATATTCATTCCTAACCTCCAGATGGAAAACCTTAACGGAAACGGGTTATTTCAAAGGAAACTGACCCAATTGCCACTCACTGGCAATAGCAATCAGTATTTCAAACAAAAGAATTTTTTATTATGGTGACAGGTAAAAACGAAGTCAACCTTTTTCCCAGAATCACAACTATCCTATCAAGGAAACCCTGGAAAAGAATTCAACTGTCTTCCTGAATAACAGCCTGGGCCGCTGCAAGAATGGCAGTGGGCACCCGATAGGGGGAACAACTCACGTAGTCTAAGCCAACTGCATTGAAAAACTTTATCGATGCGGGATCTCCACCATGCTCTCCGCATACGCCTAAATGAATATTGGGTTTGACTTTTCTTCCTTTTTCAACCGCAATGCGGATCAATGGACCCAGTCCATCCTGGTCCACCGATACAAATGGGTCATGAGTCAACAGACCTTTCTCTAAGTATTCACTCAAGAAACCACCTGAATCATCCCGGCTAAGTCCAAATGTGGTCTGGGTCAAATCGTTAGTTCCAAACGAGAAGAAGTCTGCATCCACCGCAATTTCATCTGCCGTCAAAGCAGCCCGAGGCAGCTCAATCATCGTGCCAATTTTATAATTCAGATCCGCGCCTGTTTTTTTAATCACCTCTTCCGCCACTTCTAAAATGAGTTCGCGAACAAATTTAAACTCATTGACATGGCTGATCAGCGGCACCATGATTTCTGGGAACACTTTAACTCCCTTTTTGGCCAACCGGCAGGCCGCCTCCAAAATGGCCCTGACCTGCATCTTATAAATATTCGGGGAAGTGATCCCTAGCCGACAACCCCGATTCCCAAGCATGGGGTTCACTTCTTTCATTGATTCGATCTTTTTTCCCAAAATCCCTGA
>DUAA01000107.1:5002-5476 GCA_012961055.1 Nitrospinaceae bacterium | reverse complement strand
AAGTTTAGGTTTTTCTGGATTTTACGATAAGAACCCAGAGTTTTACAGGATATAGAATCCATTTAAAGAAGAGATAAAATCATTCTTTGAACAAGTAGAGTTTGATGTTTGAATTTCAGCGAGTAGTTGAATGGATTAAAGGAAATAATTGAGAAGCGAGTATTGGGTCCTTCCATTCATTGATTATAGATAAAAATATTATGTCCTTACACATTTTTAGGTGGATACTTGGAGAATGATGCCAAAATCAGGTCGATTTAAATCGGTGAAGCATAAATCTAGTGCCCAAAGTAAGGATAGAAAGTTTAGAGGCACGGCAAAACCTTTTGTAAAAAAGGAAATGACTCTTTGGGACCAGGCTTCCAGGTGGTATGACACTCTTGTGGGTGGCCAGGGTACGGATTTCCAAAAAGATATAATCATGCCGGGTGTGTTGCGTTTGCTGGCAGTTAAAAAGAAAGACCGTGTTTTAGA
>DUAA01000107.1:0-4854 GCA_012961055.1 Nitrospinaceae bacterium | reverse complement strand
GATCCTGAAAACTTTGAAGAGGGTCGGTTTGATGGAATAGCTTGCCTGATGGCGATACAAAATATCGAGAAAATGGATCTATTATTTAAAAGTGCAGCCCGATGGTTAAAGAAAGACAAATGTTTCGTAGTAGTTATGACTCACCCCTGTTTCCGAATTCCCCGACAAACTCACTGGGGATGGGATGAAGAGAAGAAACTTGAATACCGGCGGGTGGACCATTATTTGACAGAAACTAATGTTCCCATTTTGACTCCACCTTTTTCCGATTCCAAATCGTTCACACTTACCTATCACCGTCCGATGCAAAGCTATATTGAAGCCTTGGTTCAGGCCGGGTTTTGTGTCGATGCTATTGAGGAATGGATATCCAATAAGAAAAGCATGCCTGGAAAAAGATCCAAGGCGGAAAACAGAGCCCGGAAAGAGATCCCCCTGTTTCTTGCTTTAAGAGCTCGCTTAATCCCGAAGAATCTCTAGCAATAAAAATTTTTAATCAGGTATTAAATCCAATGCCCAGTTATACCTATGAACTTCCTGAACAAGGACGGCTTTTATCTATTGTCCGTGAGAATCTAAATAAAGTTGGAGAAGAGTGGAAGGCAGTCACTGATTTTATGCTGGATGGGCATGTGGAATATAAACCACTCCGGACAAGTCCCATGAGATCGGGTAGTCTATTTGTGTACCAACGGGCGAAGGTCAACCTGACGCTTTATTTTCCAGAACATAATTTTGAATTTCTCCTCAACTGGTTGGACTCTGAGAAACTAGAGTTGTTCAAAGCGGTGGTACAATCTTCCCTTCCCCGGCGATCAGGATATGATATCCATGAGTTTAAGATTCTTGGTATTATCAGTAAGGTCCACTAGATCACTTGAACCCCTTTTATCATGTAACTCTTAGCACCAGCGAATAATTTTCCTCTTGCTCTATAGAATAGGTCCTCATTAATAATTTAGTTGGAATCTGCCCAGTCCATATTGAAGGGGATATCTCTTTCAATGGCTTTGCGGATGCTTGCCATCCACTGTTGATAAAAAGTGGAATTATGTATAGTGAGAAGATGCATGGCCAGAATTTCCCCTGCCATGATTAGATGTCTAAGATAAGCTCTAGAGTAATTCAGACAAGTGTAACAGGAACAATCTGGTTCGATAGGGCCAGGGTCGGATTTATATTTGGCATTTTTAATATTTATTTTTCCTTCTTTTACAAACAAGGAACCGTTTCTGGCATGGCGAGTGGGCATGACACAGTCGAACATATCTACTCCAAGGGAACTACATTTCAAAAGATCTTCAGGTGTGCCCACCCCCATCAGGTAGCGCGGCTTGTCTGCTGGTAGAAGCGGTGCGATGTGTTCGGTAATGTCATACATTAAGTTATTTTCCTCACCCACGCTCAATCCGCCAATGGCATAACCGGGGAAATCTATTTCGATAATTTGTTCCGCACTTATCTTTCTTAGATCAGGATACATTCCGCCTTGAACAATTCCAAATAAGGCTTGCGTACTGGAACCCATGGCTTTCTTACACCGTTTTGCCCAGAGTGTGGTCAATTTCAGGGATTTTTCTGTTTTACTGATATCCGAAGGATAAGGAGTAGGCTCATCGAACGCCATGATAATATCTGCGCCCAGTGCCTGCTGAATTTCTATCGAACGTTCGGGTGAAATAAAGTGAGAGGACCCATCAAGGTGGGACTGGAAGGTAACACCTTCTTCCGTAACCTTCGCAAGTTGGTTTAGACTGAAAACCTGATAGCCCCCGCTGTCTGTGAGAAGGGGATAAGGCCAGTTCATAAACTTGTGTAGACCTCCAAGAGATTGGATCAATTCATGTCCGGGACGTAAGTACAAGTGGTACGTGTTGCCAAGAATAATCTGAGCCCCAAAAGACTCCAGATCTTCTCGGGTCAATGCTTTTACGGTGGCCTGAGTTCCCACAGGCATGAAGCAAGGGGTATTTATTTGCCCGCGAGGTGTGGTCAATATACCCAGACGGGCATTGGAATGGCTGTGTGTTTTTATAACTTCGAATTGGGTCACTTTTTTTATTTAGAATTGGTATGAAAGTTTTTGACTGATAAACGTGTGTTCGGAAGAGCGAACCTTGTTATTCCTGTGGCGGCAATAACAATGTCTCAAGAATGGCTTTTTGCACATGCAGCCGGTTCTCAGCCTGATCGAAAATAATCGAATGACCTCCATCCAGAACTTCGGATGTGATTTCTATTTCTCGGTGCGCGGGTAGGCAGTGCATAACCATGACGTCCTTTTTGGCGGCATCGACCAGTCTCTGATTTATCTGATAAGGGAGAAGAAGCTTTTTTTTAGATTCAGTATCCTCTTCATCTCCCATACTAATCCAAACATCGGTATAAATGATATCTGCATTTTGGACTGCTTCAAAAGGATCCTCAATAATTTTAACGTGACCATTATTACCCAGGTCTGGAGCCGTTGATGGTTGTAAGCTGTTGGGGCAGGCAATCACCAGATCCATTCCCATTATTGATGCGCCCATCATCCAGGAATATGCGACATTGTTTCCATCTCCGACATAAGCCACCTTCACTCCGTCTATGCCCCCTAGTTTTTCTTTAATGGTGAAAATATCGGCAAGAATTTGCAGGGGATGATTGAAATCTGTAAGTCCGTTGATCACTGGTATCGTTGCATGCTCCGCAAGTGCGAGGACTTCATCATGATCATAAGTCCTAATTAAAATTCCATTCAAGTAACGGGATAGCACCTGAGCCGAGTCTCTAATCGTTTCGCCACGGTTCAACTGAAGTTGGTCACCCGTTAAAAATAGAGCGTGACCGCCTAGCTCAAACATACCCACTTCAAATGATATCCGCGTTCTGGTTGAATGCTTGTTAAATATCATGCCCAGAGTTTTTCCCGTTAGAGGCTGATGCGGTATTCCTTTCTGACGTTTTTCCTTGAGGTCGGAAGACTTTTCAAACAGATCGAGGATTTCTTCCCGGCTAAAGTCACTGATACTTAAAAGGTCTTTTTTCATTTTCTGATTACGTTAAAACACATATTATTTATTGTTTAACTTGGACAGGCTTTTAGATAATACGGAGATTAAAGCATCTATTTCTTTTCGGGAAATAATAAGAGGAGGAATAAATCGCAACACGTTTTGTTGGATGCAGTTGATCAAAAATCCTTGTTTCATGCAGTCGATAACTATATTGCTGCCCGACTCGTTCAGTTCCAAAGCGAGGAACATTCCGACACCACGGGCTTCCTTGGCAATAGGGTTTGTCCTGACAATTTCCTGCAATCGTTTCAAGAAATAGATTCCGGTTTTATTTGTGCGATTTAAGAAGTTTTTTCCGGCAACCACTTTTAGAGTAGCCAAGGCAGCGGAACAGGCCAGGGGGTTTCCGCCAAAGGTTGCAGCATGGGATCCCGGGACAAATGACTTCATCACTCGATTGGTGGCTGCCAGGGCTCCGATTGCAACTCCTCCTCCCAGAGCTTTTGCGAGGGTCATAATATCCGGAGTGGTTTTATAGAGTTCGTAAGCGAACAATTTTCCTGTTCGACCAAAACCTGTTTGCACCTCATCAAATATCAAAAGAACTCCATTCTTTTTGCAGAGTTTTTTCAGCCCTTTGATGTAGGAGGGGTCGGGGATGTTTACTCCTCCCTCCCCCTGCAGAGGCTCCACTAAAATGGCGCAGGTCTTTTCGTTTATTGCTTTCTGCGCCGCTTGTAAATCATTAAAAGGAATATATTTAAAGCCTGGGAGAAGTGGCTTAAATCCAACGTGAAACTTCTTTTGTGCGGTTGCCGAAAGTGAACCCATAGTGCGACCATGAAACGAGTTATGCATAGTGATGATCTCGGTTCGTCTGGGTTGCCCTTGATCAAAAAAATACTTTCGAGCAAGTTTGATCGCCGATTCAATAGCTTCTGTCCCACTATTACAGAAAAATATTTTATCGGCAAAACTTAAAGAAGTTAGCTTCTCAGCTAGTTGGGATTGCGGTTCGATATGGTACAAATTGGAAACGTGGATGAGTTTTTCGGCCTGCTTTTTTATGGCCGAAACCACAGCGGGATGGCAATGTCCTAGATTATCGACGGCAAGTCCGCTAACAAAGTCTGTGTACGATTTCCCAGACTTATCCCACACTGTTGAGCCTTTCCCTTTAACAAGGGCGATGGGAAAACGACCGTATGTGCCGGCAACGTGTTTTTCAGTGAGTTGGACGATTCTCTTGTTCATCAGACTTAGTTTGTGAGTGATTGAATGGAAAACTTTAGCATAAAAATTTATTGAAAAACATGAAAACAATGGATTATTTATGGCTTCATGCTTTTGTTGATGTGATTGGGTGGATCTAAGTTTCTGTGGTTATAAAAAATCATATTTGAATATTTGGTTGTTTGCGTTTCTTTGTTTTTTCAGGGAGATGCAGTATTTGGGTTTGGTTTTTGATGCCGACGGCTGGGGAATATTGTTTAATCGTCGGCCACTGTTGGAGGGTTATATTGAGTAAGACCCTAACAAGAAGTTCAGTGTCTTAATGGGGGAACGCACAAAATTTTTGGTTAATCCTGGGTTTTCCCCATCATTTCTTCAACGGTTGGGGCAGGGGCGTAACTGGGGGGGGTACCCAGTTTATTGAGTCAATAGCTCAAAACCGCTCTTTGGCATTCCTGGGTTGGCTATTGTATTGAATTCTTCCGTATTGCTTTGATGGGTTTTGAGTTGCAACAGCATTTCCTTTGTGACTTGTTTTCTGGTATAGGCGCTACTCTATTTTATTTCCTGAATTATATGTAGGGGGTATGCTGTCTTGTGGGTCTCTGGTGCGTTCCACATG
>DUAA01000106.1:5188-5519 GCA_012961055.1 Nitrospinaceae bacterium | reverse complement strand
CTTTTGTACGCCAATCATAAGACGATGAACTAGGGAGGTTGTCTGAGTTGGTTTTGCTCATCGGGGCTATGGGGGAAATTTAAAAAATAAAAAAGACGCCACATAAGAGCATTAGAAATCTTGTTTAGCGCTTTTTTGTTAAAGAGCTCGATGCTTCTGTTGGGCTATCTCCTGTTTTTGTGCGAAACAATATAGGAATAGACTCCATCTTCTAGGTGCGATCTTCAACCGACTATTTTGCATGGACAGACTGTAGCTTTTACGTTAAAAGAATTTTTTCCTTCAATAAGCTGATTCCTCAAGCTTTTAGGAAGATCAGATTTCCTCTTTT
>DUAA01000106.1:0-5127 GCA_012961055.1 Nitrospinaceae bacterium | reverse complement strand
TTCAATTCTATAAAACTATGAATACTTTCCTTGATCTCTGCACTACCCAAGAGTTAAAGAGGTTTGATCCTCGCTGGTAATGACTTCCTTTACTCATCATAAAGATGACAGAGCACCTGGTGTCCTTCCTCAAGTTGGATAGGTCGAGGGATTTCATTTTTGCAGCGCTCCATCACTTTTGGACAACGCGGATGGAAATGACAGCCGGATGGGGGGTTAAGGGGGGTGGGGACGTCTCCTGTTAAAGGAGGCGGTCTGTCGCGAGACTTGGGGTCCAGAGATGGTTGGGATGCCAGTAATGCCTGAGTATAAGGATGTGCTGAATTATTGCTGAGTCTGTCTGTGCGGGCCAGTTCCACGATTTTTCCCAAATACATGACAGCGGTTCTCTGCGATAGGTGTTTAACCACACTCAGGTCATGGGAAATAAAAAGCATGGATAGATTTTCTTGTTCCTGAAGTGATTGCAGTAAATTGATGATTTGGGCTTGTATCGATACATCCAATGCCGAAACTGGTTCATCACAAATGATATAACTGGGGCCAAGGGACAAGGCTCGAGCAATTCCTATGCGTTGTCGTTGACCTCCTGAAAACTCGTGCGGATACCGGTTTATATACAAAGGAGAAAGCCCTACTTTCTCCATGAGCGACTCTACCTTTTCTCGCAATTGCTTCCCAGTGATATTCAAGTGTACCGAAATAGCCTCTCCAATAATTCGTTCAACGGTAAAACGCGGATTCAATGAACTGTATGGATCCTGGAAGATGATTTGCATTTTTGGTCGAAATTTTGCCAACTCTTTTCTTTTCAAAGCGAAAATATCTTCACCTTCAAAATACACGTTCCCGGATGTGGGTTCCATAAGACGTAAGGTCATGCGCCCCACTGTTGTTTTGCCACAACCGGATTCTCCTACCAGCCCTAGGATTTCTCCTTCATAAATATCGAACGAAACATCATCGACAGCTTTTACCTGGCCCATCACTCGGGATAGCAATCCCCCATATATAGGAAAGTATTTTTTTAGAGATTTAACAGTCAGTAATTTTTTCATGAGGTCATTCATGTAACCAACAGGCCGCCTGATGAGGGGTTCCAACTTTAATGGCCTCTAAAGGGGGCAGTGTTACCATGCATTTATCCATTTTTTCTGCGCACCGGGGATGAAAAGCACAACCCTCGGGAAGATATGCCGGATGAGGAACAGAACCGGGTATCGTTTTCAATCGGGTGCTGGGTCCGTCTGTAGGTAAGGAGCTGAGTAATCCACGGGTATAAGGGTGCGCCGGTGAAGCAAATATATCTTCAACCAGTGCGCTTTCCACTACTTTTCCGGAATACATCACTGCTACTCGGTCCGCATATTGGGCCACGATACCCAGGTTATGAGTGATAAGAAGGATGGCCATATGAGTTTCTTTTCTCAATAAATCCAACAGGTCAAGAATTTGCGTTTGTATGGTGACATCCAGAGCCGTTGTGGGTTCATCGGCAATGAGAAGCTCGGGTCGGCAAACGATTGCCATAGCGATCATCACGCGTTGTTTCATACCACCCGATAGTTCATGCGGATACTGATTGATCCGGATTTCCGGAGAGGGAATAGCTACCTGATGTAGGACTTCTAGGGCTAATTCAAGGGCTTGGGATTTCGTTTTGTTCTGATGCAGGAGAATGGCTTCTATTATTTGATCGCCGATAGTGAATATTGGGTTGAGAGAAGTCATGGGCTCCTGAAAAATCATACTGATTTGGTTGCCTCGGATCTTCTGCATTTCCGCATCGGAAGTTTGCAGAAGATCCTGTCCTTTAAATAGGATACGACCGGATTCGAATTTTGCTGGAGGAGTAGAAAGGAGGCGCATGACACTTAAAGCCGTTACGGACTTACCGCAACCTGACTCCCCAACCAGGGCCAGAGTTTCTCCTTTTTGGATGGTTAGGTTAACATTGCGTACTGACTTAACAAGATTGTCATCGGTATGAAAGAATGTGCTCAGATTCTCAATGGCGAGAAGAGGAGGGGAACTCATTTTATCTCGGAATGAAGAAAGTATGTTTTATGGATGGTCGTGTCCATCATGTTCGTGATCCCCGTCTTCTTCATGGTCGTGCCCATCATGTCCATGATCCCCGTCTTCTTCGAGGATATCTTCATAGCGGTATTCATTATCCTCATCAATGTCGTAGCGGTTCTGTCGGGTTTCAATTTTTTCAGACCACAGGTCGATTCCACCTTCCAGGCATTTGACGTTAGTGAATCCTCTCTGGTTGAGCCATTTTATAAAGCTTGGCGCGCGATCCTGTTTCCAGTCAATTAATACTATCTCGCGATTTTTTTCGAAGGTCCCTAGAACGTGTTCATTATTCTCTGAGTTGATTATGTGCGAGCCCTCAATTTTGGAAATATCCCTTTCCCAGCTTTCACGAACGTCTAGTAGGGTGGGTTTGTTGTTGGAATCGATTCTTGCTTTCAGCTCGTTACAGGTCATTACCGCAATGTTTGTTTCTGCAAACCCTTTGTTTAAGAGGTTGATGACATCCTGTATGTTTTTTTCATGAGTTTTACATAGCGTGCCTATTGTTTCTTCCTTTTTATAAGGCGTCACAGGAAGACCAATATGAAATTCTTTAAACAGGATGGTATGAACTTCTGGAAGTATTTTGTTGGCTGCTTCCAGAGAAAGTTCTGCGTCAAAAGGGCCCGATATTTTTTCTACTTCAATTTCAGATATTCTCAGGAGGTGGTAACCATATTGGGAGTGAACTGGGCCGATAATTTTCCCTAAATCAGCTTCAGAAACTTTTTGTCCCATGATGGATTGTAAATTATCTTCCGGCATCCAACCTAGATCGCCAGCATTTTCCTTGGATGGGCAAGTGCTGTAACGCGTCACCAGCTCCTCAAATGGATCGCCATCGTCTAACAACTTTTTAGCTGCAACGATGTCCTCCATGGAATGGGTAAAAATCTGGCTTGCTCGAACCTTAATCATATGGTGGTCTCCTGATAGCTTTAAATGTATATATTCATCATAGCCTTCTCAGCTTTTAATGTCAAAAGCATCACTTGGCTAGAGTCAACTGGCAATAGCTTTGTTTGCTAGCAAAAAGATGTCTCGGCTAAATTAACTTGAGGGACCGGCTCCATGTCTAGCTGAATCTCTTAACTGATCATTATAACACCCCCATCAACAGAGATTGTACCGATCAAACTAATGCGTTAATATGTGGTTTATTTTTGGTGCCAAGACATTAGGGATGAAGCCAGACTGGTACAAGGACAATTATTTATAACTTCTTTCGATGGTTTAATTATTTTCTATGGAAGCAACAAATCAAAAACCTTGGCGGGGAATCGGGGTGGAAGTCGATAAAAATTTATCTAGTCGTGAAATGCTTTACAAAGCTAAGCTCGATTGGGAGGTTTCTAAGATTCCTTCTCAACGGCCTAAGTCTTATGGGAATCAAGAAACAATAAGATTCTTCAAGGACTTTTTTGGAGCAGCAGAAGCCGAAATCGAAACTGTAGGGGGTCTTGATGCTGCAAGAATTCTTTGGAGCCTAGGCAGGTTAAAAGAAAACTTCATTTTGAAGGGTGGAGACGTGGTGAAGAGTTATGTGTTGCTGGCTTCGCGTGATGAAGGTAGGGAAAAGATTGAAGTCCAGTTTCTCACTATTCGAGAAAGTTGTTTTAATATGTTAAAGATTTCTTCTAATGCAAAACCCTATATTAAGAATGTTTTCAGGAGGACATTTAAACCTACCTTTCCATTTTTGAACCAGAAAGCACAAAAGTTTGATGACGAGACGAGGAAAAAAGTCCGTGATATGGCTGCAATGGGAAATAAAGCGATATCTGATTTCGCAGAGAATGCTCGGCTCCTAACAGATAAGAAAGTTGATAATGTTATCGCTTGGCGGTTTATGTTTAATGTGTTCCAGTCAGATGTGGATACAAATATTCCCTTGTTGGAGGAAAAAGAGTTAGGAGAACTAGCGGCAAATGAAACAAGATTGGCGGTAGATGCTTTTTCCCGGGCGCCTGGACAGGAGCTAGAGTCTTCTAGTATGACTGCGTGGGGTTTATTAAATGCGGTGACCTATATAGTAGATCATCGTCTCAGCAAGAGTCAGGATTCTCGTCTAAGGCAGGCATGGTTTGGAGCGAATGCAAAACTTAAGAAACGAGCTTTTGAACTTGCATTAGCCTTATAGGGTGAAGTGATTTAGTATTTTAAACCCAAATTATTTGGGAGGGGTGGTTTTATGATTAAAAAAATTCTTCCAAATATTTATAGCTGGAGTGAGTTTTCAGAAGAAAAGCAACTGAATTTTAATGGATACTTAATAATAGGGGAAGAGGAGTCTGTTATTATTGACCCCCCTTTTTTGAGGAAAGATGATGAATTAAAATATCTTATTGCACAACATTCATCATGTCCATTAAGAGGAATATTGTTGACCAATATTCATCATCGTCAGGAATCACGATCTAGTTTAACGGCTTGTCCTGGACAGTGAAGCTGAAACAATTGTGTTGATTGTTTATCATTCTTTGTTCCTTTTATTAAGGTTGTGGTGACCTTCGAAAAGATAGTTGTGACTGCCGCTTATTTTAAAACAATCTGCCAGATTTAATCGTAACTAGCACAATTTATTATAAATTTACCAACTTCAATTTCGAACAAAAAAATACCCTTCAGATTAAATAAACTGCTGAAGGGTATATCTTTTTAAATATATATGTTGTGCCTTTATTCAAGGCGGTTTTCTTTGAACTTTAGAAGCTTTTGGATACCCCAAATATTGCCGTGTTATCCTTTCCAGCCTGAGTGCTGCCATTATATGTGGAGCCTATATCTGTGTCCAGATATTGTACGCTCAGGTCCAGTCCCATTAGTGTGTAGGATAGCCCAACACTCCAGTCCGTATAATCAGGGCTACCGTAAGTGGTGTTTTTTTCTACCAACTGTCTTCCTACGTGACCGCTGGCAGTAATGCCTGAACCTAACTCGTAATCAATTCCGCCCTGGTAGTAGGTCGACTGACCCGAAGCACCAAAAAAGTCATCAGTGTAATTAATGGAAGCAGAAAAAGCTGCAGGTCCATTTTCATAACCG
>DUAA01000105.1 GCA_012961055.1 Nitrospinaceae bacterium | reverse complement strand
TCTTAATAAAAACCTGAACTGGGACAACTAACCTTGAGAGTATAAATGCTATCTGCGTGAACGCACCCTTCTCAACTGATATTTTTGAACAGCGAGGTTATGTTCAACTAAAGTGGATGAAAATTGATGGCTGCCATCTTGCCGAGAAACAAAATATAGATAATTAGATGGTTTAGGGGACATAGCTGCCGCGATAGACTTGATACCAGGGTTTGCAATAGGACCAGGTGGCAATCCTTTATACTTATATGTATTGTAAGGAGAGTCTATTTTTAAGTCGCGTTTGCGAATATTACCGTCAAAATTCTTCAATGCATAAATCACGGTTGGATCCGTTTGTAGGCGCATATTTTTTCTCAACCGGTTATGAAATACGGATGATATTAATTTCCGTTCAGAGTCCAAACTGGTTTCTTTTTCTATCAGGGAAGCGAGAGTAATAATTTCATGCAAGGAAAGAGAGCTTTCTTTCACATTCTTTAATGTTTGAGGCGTGAATACCTGTTCCTTGAAAGTAGTAACCATCTTTTTGACAATCATTTTTTCTAGCGTGTACTTACTGAAGTGGTAGGTTTCTGGGAACAAATAACCTTCCAGGTTGGTGGCGGTGATCCCAAGCGATTGGATTAAGCTCCCATTACGCGTTTCGTTGATAAAATTTTCCCGGTCTACTAAACCTTGAGAGTGAAGAAGCGCGGCAATTTCTGATGTTCGATAGCCTTCTGGAATGGTAATTGGATGCAGAACCGTTTTTCCAGAGGTGATTAGACTCAGTATTGCTGGGGGTAACATGGAGGGTGATAGACTAAACTCCCCGGTCATGATCTGCTTCTGTTTTTTTTGAATGTAGGCGATGGCTTGAAAAGCGTCGGAATTTCTGATAAGTCCCTGTTGTTGAAGTTTCTTAGCCACTTGCTTCAGAGTCATTCCAGGAAGAACTTCAAACGTTTGAGCTTGTGTATTGTCTCCGGCTGGTCGGAAACCTTGATAGTAGAAAAGACCTATTACAATCCAGATAGCCGCCAAAAATCCCCAGAAGCTATTGAGAAGAATTCTTTTGATCCAGCGCTTCATAGGGTTCTAAACTCCAGTTTATGAGGTGACTTTTCGTAACCGGTTCAGAAACTGGTCGTTTTCCTGTTTTGTTCCTACAGTAATGCGTAGACAGTCCTTTAATCTAGGGTGAGAACCCAGGTTTCGTAACAGGATTCCATTTTCCTTAAGGCTATTAAAAATATTTTCTCCACCTTTACAAGCCTTAAACAAGATGAAATTAGAATTCGAGGGATATGCAACAATGGAGGAAAATTTTGATAACTCATCCATCAGTCGATCCCGTTCATCAAGGATTGAACGGATTTGGTTTTGTACTACTGTGAAATTATTGAGAAGCCCAGTGGCGACCAATTGGGATACAGAGTTAGAGTTATAAGGCAAACGGACCTTATTAATTTGCTCTACAAGTTCAACGGGAAATATTCCATAACCTACACGGAGTCCTGCCAGACCAATTTTTGACAAGCTCCTAAAAATAACTAGGTTATTATGTTTTTTCATTTGTTCGATAAAAGTTTTTCCTGAAAAATCCTGATAGGCTTCATCGAGAACTACGATGCCTTTGAACTGTTCTATGACTTTTTGAATCTCTCGTTCAGAAAAGCAATTGCCCGTTGGATTGTTAGGGTAGCTGATGAAAACTATTCGGGCTTTATGCTGGGCAAGAATTTCTAATGCTGGTTGGGCCTCAAAACCCCAATTGTCATTTAATGGTAAGCTTATTGGGTTCAACCCTAGACACTGGGCTGTGATACCATACATGGCAAATGTAGGATCTGGGAAGGCAATGGTATCGCCTTCATTACACAGTACCTGCATCAAATATTGAATCAATTCGTCTGAGCCGTTTCCTACTATGATTTGCTCAATGGGAGCGCTCGTTTTGAATGAAATGGCCTTCCTCAGGTTTTTGCAATCAGGGTCGGGGTAACGATTGAGTTCTAATATGTCCAGCCGGCTAAATATTTCATTTAACAGCTCGGGTGATGGCGAATAAGGGTTTTCGTTGGCGTGTAACTTGGTGCCTTCGCCCAGGTTTTCTACATGATAGGCCTTGAGCCCTTTGATCGTATCTCGGACCAGCCCCATGAGATTAATGCGGGACATTGTCAATCAACTCCATTTTGTAATAAGTCTTTAATATCATTTGATGTTGGGGTGTATAAATGGGCTCTGGATTTTTCCGCCTGCAGGATAGCGAGGATAAAATTCACCGTGTCTTCAACTACGTAGTTAGTGAGGACGTAATCGTACATTTTATATTTTTTAATTTCTTTTTTCCCTGTGTTAATACGTAGTTGGATATGCTCTTCTGTATCCGTACCTCTTTTTCTAAGTCGCGACTCCAGCTCTTTAATAGAAGGGGGAAAAATGAGAATATAAATTCCGGGATACTCCATATCTCGTAAAGCCTTGACACCTTGAATATCCAACTCCAAAAGTGTGTCGTACCCGTTATTCAGAGGGTTTTCTGCAGATTGGAAGGAGGTGCCATAAAAATGATCGTGAACTTTAGCCCATTCAAGTAATTCTTTATTATTAATTTTAGCTTCGAAATCATTTTGGGAGACAAAGAAGTAATCGACACCTTCGACTTCTCCTTTACGCATATCTCGAGTAGTATGAGAAACTGCGAACTTTAAATCAGGTAAATATCCACGTAGGACTTTGCAGATGGTGGTTTTTCCTGTTCCGGAAGGCGCTGAGAGTATCAGGGAAACTTCTTTGCTCATAAGTAAGGATTTCAAAAGTTTATATTAAAAAAACCAGAAAAAATACTCATTCGATATTTTGCAACTGTTCCCTTATTTTTTCAAGTGTACTTTTGATTTCTATGACTAGATTAGACATCTCAGTGTCACTGGATTTTGAACCCATGGTGTTGACTTCGCGGTTGATCTCCTGAGTGATAAATTCCAACTTCCTGCCGGCAGGTTCGGTTGAGTCAAACAATTTTCTAAATTGATTAAGGTGACTACTGAGTCGTATGATTTCTTCTGTGATGTCGCAGCGGTCAGCAAGGATAGCGGTTTCCTGAGCCAGACGATCTTTGTCAATACCAATGCCGTCATTGAGCAATTTGACTTTCTCTCTGAGCCGGGTTTTATAATCCTGAATAACTTCTGGTTGGCGCTTTTTTATCTGTGCAGCGTGTTTCTCGATTGTGTCAATGCGTCCTGAAAGGTCTCTTTGCAAATGCTCTCCTTCTTCTATGCGCATTTTATTGAGGGCAGTCAGAGCTGACTCTGCAATGTCCAAAAGCAGACTTTCTTTAGCCGGGTCTACGGAAGCGGGTTCTACTTTTATGATGTCTCGAAGGCCGATCACCGAATTAATATTTATTTTACCATCGAGTTCTAGAGAATTTTGAATTTCTTTAAGGGCATTGACATATTGAGTGGCAAGGTGAAGGTTGGATTTGATTTCCCATTCACCAGTACCATCATTGCTATTATCTAGGGTAATAGTGATATTAATAGAGCCTCTTGCGCACTTTGACTTGACCAGTTTTTTTAAAGGGTGCTCCAAATTAGCAAAGGACTTTGGAAGGCGGGTAGTGACTTCAATGAAACGGTTGTTGACTGAACGGACTTCTGCTTTATAAGAGTACTCCCCCTCCTGGGATTCCGCCCGGCCAAATCCGGTCATGCTAATTAGCATTAATTCTTATGCCTTTGCTATGGTCAATTTATAATGACCGTTTTCTTCTGTCAGGGAAATAACCTGGTGCCCATCATTCTTAATACTTCGTGGAACATTTTCAGAGGGTTCTCCTGCATCCAGCAATACTTCAAGTATGCTGCCTGGGGCCATGGTCTCTAGCTTAATTTTTGTTTTAACGTAATTGAATGGGCATTTGACCCCGAGAAGGTCAATGCTTTGTTTGCCGCCGTCAGGTTTTTTCCCTGAGGTCTTTCTTTTGGAGTCGTCTCCGCCAACACGCATCCGTAAAGTTTTTTCCGACTGCATTGTGTTTTGTATTTTTTTGCTTTCTTCCATCAGTTCACCGGCATTACTCAACCACCACTGCGCAGTTTTATCATCATTGGCATCTGAATTTGCTTCGAAGCTGTCGATGAGTTTAGCAAATTTTGCTGATACAATTTCCATGTCGATCACTAATGATTGGAACTTTTTCAAACACTCCCAATCATCGTTGAAGTCCATACCTTCTGTAACTAGTAGAGCTCTTGCAGAAGCAATGACGGAATGCTTTGCGTGTTCGCAAGTTTTCTTGAATTCTTTTTTCTCCAGACTAAGTTTGCCTTGGAAGTGTGCTCGTTCTGCTTCAGAAATCCGATCGGTGATCATGTCGGTGACAGCACCGGCACATTCTCCCTGGCCGCGGTCTTCTAGGCTGAATTTATCCGTTGATCCGTAGTCTATATAAGATTCAGGAGATGCCTCAATTTCCGGAAGCGTTTTAAGCGGGTTCAGCAAATCACGGAAATAAATTTTACCCTTTCGGTCAAAATACTCTCCAAACGTTTCACCATTTTCTTTTCCAACTTTATAATTCTCAAGAGAAATTTTCATTGCCATCGGTGCGTTTTTAGCAGGGATTTTTATGACCGATGTTCCAAACACCACCTTATCTTCTGAAACTCTTCCACCTAATAAAACTTCATAATGCGGGGTTAGAATTCCGTTCAGCTTTTTAGCGCCGCCATGAAAACCAATTGAGGCAATATGATGTTGTCCACAGGAATTTGGGCAACCACTGGCCTTGACGGTAACATGGTCAAGATCCTTCGAGGTTTCAAATCCACTTTCCATTTGGGTATTCAACTCCTCCACCAGCCCACGGGATGCCGTGATACCAAGATTGCAAGTCTCCGAACCTGGACAACAAGTGATATCGCGAATTTCTTCGGTCCCGGCTTTATGTAACCCAATTTTTTTCAGTTCGGAATACACAGCACCAAAAGCATCGTCTTTCACCCAGGGAATCATCACATTTTGGTTGACGGTGCAGACGATGGTATTCCCGGCAAATTTTTCGGCAATCGTCGCCAGAGTTTTGGCTTGTGAAACGTCAAAGTCACCCAGAATCAATTTAATCTGGATGTTATGAAATCCTTCTTGTTTTTGTACTTCAATGTTCCGGCCTTTCCAGAGTATAAACTCGGGGTCGGAGTCACACTGGGTATTTGGCTGATATTTGCCAATTTCAGGAATAGCATCTTCAGGCAGTTCAATAGCAGGATAGGTCTTGGAATTCAGCGCCACATATTCTTCTTCATACAGTTCCTTGATTTTATCCATACCCAACTTATCGACAACAAACTTCAGCCTGGCTTTATTACGATTTCTTTTGTCCCCATACTTATCAAATACCGAGACAATTGCTTCACACATTTGTAATAGGTTTTCTGCTGGGATGAAATCCATCAAATGTTTTGCCGCATGTGGAAATGAGCCTAAGCCACCGCCAATTAAAACGCGAAAGCCGCGCACTTCTTT
>DUAA01000104.1:2004-5569 GCA_012961055.1 Nitrospinaceae bacterium | reverse complement strand
AAAATTAGATACTGATTATTTTTACTCCACTTACCACACCTCTAAGAGAAATTCCGAACTTAAAATTTACCTGCTGCACCTTGCAAACCTACTATATAATTTAAAAATATAGAGTTAAACGTGCCCGTAGCTCAGCCGGATAGAGTGGCGGTTTCCGGAACCGTAGGCCGGGACCGCTACAGTAAACATACTGATTTATTGGGACTTAAAGCCATTTTGATAATGTAGTTTCCACGTAGTTTCCACGTGATTTTCATACCTACCTCCTTTCCCCAATGCGCTTGAATGCTTTTTCAAGTGTTTCACGGTACACATTCGTGTATTTTTTCGTGATCGTACTGCCGTCACTATGAGCCAACGCTTTCGCAATCCCGGCTTCTGCCCCGAATTAAACTGCAAGTACCCTTCGACAATAAAGTGGGTAGACATCCTCTCAATAGGTTAAAGAACTACTCTACATTTTCCGGCATCCTGGGGCATGCCCACGTGCAAAAAGGCAATAATGGCGTGGAGTGTAAATACGACCCCGGATCTGCCTTCAACTGGTCCCGTCTTCGGAAAGCGTTTGACAAAAACTCACCTGCCCGGAACAGATAAATCCAGGTTTTTTGATATTCGTTCATTATTTTCCATACCTGAAAAAGGTATTGCGGATTACTTCTATTGCGATGAAAACCTAGAGACACCGTTCCCTTTCGCTGGGGAAGACCAACTATGTTAAACTCGTAGCATCTGACAACTTGCAACTTAAAGACATGATTTTGACTCGATTACGGCTCTTTGCATTGATAGCATTTTTTATTCTGATCACTGACTTTGCCCAAGCGATGAGCCCGGCAGGGAAACTGGGCAAGGTCTCGTTCCCCACTTCTGGCAGTGGGGAAGCGCAGCAGCATTTTAGTCGTGGCGTTGCGGCTCTACACTCTTTCTGGTACACCGAAGCGCTTGAGGCGTTCAAGCAATCTACGGAGTCCGATCCGCAATTCGCGATGGGCTACTGGGGTATCGCCATGGCCCACAACCATCCGCTTTGGGAAGAACAGGAGACTTCGTTGGCGCAGACTGCGCTGGCTAAAATCCCTGACCCCACAAATTTATCGCAACGGGAACAGGATTATATTCATGCTGCCCGGCTGCTTTATGGTGACGGTGATAAACCCCTGCGCGACAAAGCTTATTCCAAAGCCATGGAAAAAATTTATAGCACCTATCCTGATGATTTGGAGGCCGCCTGTTTTTATAGTTTGTCTCTATTAGGGTTGGCAAGAAACGCAGATAACAAAATATTGTTGCAGGTCGAGTCGGGTTCCATTGCGCTGGAGGTTTTTCAGAAGAATCCCGATCACCCTTGCGCGGCGCATTATGCCATCCATGCTTTTGATAGTCCCGAGTTGGCACGGCTGGCCTTGCCTTCGGCCCAACGTTTTGCCGAGATTGCTCCCGCATCGCCTCACGCCCAGCACATGCCCGCGCATATCTTTGTCCAGTTGGGTATGTGGCCGCAAGCGGCAACATCCAACATAAACGGGTGGACCACATCTGTTGATTGGGTGGAAAGAAAAAACCTGAAAAAAAGTGAACGCGGTTACCACAGCCTACAATGGCTGCACTACACCACTCTGCAACAAGGACTCTTGAAAGATTCCGCTGCAGTTTTTGCCATCCAGCAAAAAGATATGCGTGAAGGAATTGAGTCCAAATCCAATTTACGCGCCGGGAAATATTATCCGCGCATGCTCGCCGCCGCAATTATTGAGACCGAACAATGGACAAAACAGCTCAACCCACCAGAGGGATGGAAACCTAAAAGTTATTCCCGTGCAGCATTCAATTTCGTACAGGGATTCGCCGCTGCCATGCAGGGGAAAATTGAAGAGGCGAAGAAGTTTCTCACCGAGTTAAAATCCATCCGCGAAAAAGGGTTTCGCGAGAACTATTTCAAACGTCCCGAAAGTCTGCAAGTGTGGGAACTGGTCATTGAGGTTGCTCTACAGCTTCAGCAAAAAGATTATGACGCCGCCATTCAACTGGCAAAACAAGCCACATTGATAGAAGAAAAACTCCCGAAACCATCCGGGCCGCCACGCATTCTCAAACCGACATACGAGTTACTGGGTGAAGTGTATCTAGAAGCCGGAAAACCGCTGCTGGCACAGGAGCAATTTGCCATCGCCCTAAAGCGGCACCGCAACCGACTCCGCTCTCTGGTCGGGGCCGCGCGTGCTGCCAAGGCCAGCGGAAATACAGTCCTGGCAAAACAAGCCTATGAACATTTGCTCAATCAATTAAAAAATGCTGACCCCGGTTTTCCTGAACTGGAAGAGGCTAAGGAATATTTAAATGACCTTTGATGAGTGGAAAAGGTTGGCCGAACAAGGCAGGGCCGATGCCCAACATAATCTAGGCTTGATGTACAACAGCGGGAAAGATGTTCCCCGTGATGACCAGGAAGCGGTTAGATGGTATCGTTTGGCGGCCGAACAGGGATTCGCAGAATCTCAAACCAACCTTGGGTTGATGTACGGGAAAGGCCAGGGAGTCGAGCAAAATTATTTGGAGGCGGTCAAATTGTATCGGGTCGCTGCCGAACAGGGTTTGGCCCAGGCCCAGCATAATATTGGCGTGATGTATGGCAAAGGACAAGGTGTCACAAAAGATTATCTGGAAGCCATCTGGTGGTTCAAATTATCTGCTGAGCAAGGATATGGTCAAGCACAATACAATCTCGGATTGATGTACAGCCGGGGCGAAGGAACCCCAAAAGACTATGAGGAAGCGGTTAAATGGTATCGGCTTTCGGCTGAGCAGAAGATTCCCGGTGCCCAATCTAATCTGGGTTTGATGTATGAAAAAGGCCTGGGGGTGGATAAGGATTATGTTGAGGCTCACAAATGGTTTAACATCGCCGGAGTGAACGGCAATGCAGTGGGGAAAAAAAATGCAGATATTATAGAAAAGAAAATGAATCCCGGTCAGATCATCACAGCCATAGGCCTCGCCAGAGAGTGGCTGTAGGTAGGAATGGTTTTTCTATAAATCGTTTCTTACTCGCGAGGGTTTATCATCGTCTACAATAAATACTAATCCATTATTCATATAACATTATCTACCTCACTCAAAAACTCAATTCTGGGGCAATACAATTGCAAGGTGCTCTATTCTGATAATAACTTGGATGGCACCTTATCTCCAAAAAATTTGATGAATATATGGTTAACTCTTTTAATAGCAGGAACTTATATTTCCAATGGAACAATCTTTACGCTCACAACATTAGATCCAATAAAAAAGGGACCAGCCAAAATGGCTGATCCCTTTTCTAAAATATTAAACTAAAGCAATCCGACTAGCTTAACTGCGCCGGATGATAGGTTCCTATTTTGGTCTTACGTTTGTAGCCTGTGGACCTTTCTGACCCATACCTTCTTCGAATTCGACCGCTTGGCCTTCTGCAAGAGTTTTAAAACCATCTCCCTGAATTTCGGAAAAATGAACAAAAAGATCTTTTCCTTCTTCACTCTCAATGAAACCATAACCTTTGCCTTCGTTAAACCACTTTACTGTT
>DUAA01000104.1:0-1987 GCA_012961055.1 Nitrospinaceae bacterium | reverse complement strand
GACATCCAGAAAACCTGGATCACCTCTTCCCTTGTTATTTGATGAGGTTGGTAGATGCAAATTTGTTAAAGCACCGCTTCAAAATAAACCAAACCTGACTTGATCTGTGAAACCAAGTTAATTTTTTAAGGTCTGCTCTAGGCGAGAAACTGAAATAACTTCATCCTCTTATGCAACTGCACAACCTCTAATTTTCCCGCTAACCATAACATAAAACCTGGTAATAACCTAATTTAAAACCCAAATAAATGCTATAAGGCTACAGACTTAGATTAGTAAATTTCTTGAGTATTGAACTAAAGCCTACCAAACCAGACAAATAGTCACTATGAATATATTTTTTGCTAATTTTGCCAGCTTGATGTGGGGTCCTTGGCTGCTCATTCTATTATTGGGTGTGGGGTTTTGGTTAACATTTCTGCTGAGGGGAATCCAGTTTCGCAACCTATTTTACGCACTTCGGCTGGCTTTCTCAAAAGAACGGGCAGGAGAAGGCGATATTTCCCATTTTGGCGCTTTAATGACGGCTATGTCAGCGACGGTGGGTATGGGTAATATTGCGGGAGTGAGCACTGCCGTGGCTCTTGGCGGACCTGGTGCCATATTCTGGATGTGGATGACCGGGTTGGTGGGGATGGCCACCAAGTATTCGGAGAGTTTTTTAGCGGTTAAATATCGACAGACTAATGATCAGGGAGAAATCTCTGGTGGCCCAATGTATTATTTGGAGCATGGGCTTGGACAAAAATGGCTCGGCATCTGTTTTGCTGTCTTCGGGGCGCTTGCCGCATTCGGTATCGGCAATATGATTCAAGCTAACACCGCCGCAACGGCAGTCGTTGAGTCGCTGGGGACGAGCAAGTTTTCCGTCGGACTCATTTTGTCTGTACTGACTGCGTTGGTGATAATAGGTGGTATCAAACGCATTTCCGATGTTGCCAGCTATTTTGTGCCATTTATGGTGGCCATTTATTTTATTGGTGCAATGATCGTTATCTTTTCTCACCTGAGTCAACTGGGAGCGGGAATTCAACTGATATTCGAGCACGCCTTTACCGGAACGGCGGCTACAGGAGGATTTATAGGAGCCAGTTTGGTTCAAACCATCCGCTATGGCGTGGCACGAGGTCTTTTTTCAAACGAGTCGGGAATGGGAAGCGCCCCCATCGCCGCAGCAGCAGCAAAAACCAATCAACCAGCGAAACAAGCACTTGTTTCTATGAGCGGAACCTTCCTGGATACGCTGATCGTTTGTTCCCTAACCGCGTTAGCATTAGCTTCTACGGGGACCTGGGTTTCCGGAGAAACCGGAGTGGCGTTGACCATGCAAGCTTTTTCAGCAGGCCTGCCGGGAAACTGGGGTGTCTTCATCGTAACACTCAGCGCCGTCACCTTTGCATTTTCAACCATCTTAGCTTGGGAATATTACGGTGAAAAATGTTTTGAATACCTTTTTGGAGATAAATGGATTCATCTTTATCGCTACCTTTGGGTACTGTTTGTGTTTGTCGGTTCCTTGGTTAAGTTGGAACTGGTCTGGAATTTTTCTGATGCTATGAATGCCTTGATGGCAGTTCCCAACCTAATTGGCCTCGTTCTTTTAAGTGGGGTTCTGTTCCGTGAGACTAAATCTTACGAAAGGGGAATCCGCGATAAAACTATTGATAAATTCGATTGATTGAATTTATTTATAATTACAGTTTTTTCTCTCACTCCTTTCATAATATTAAGAAGCCAAGCCACCAGAAAACATTTACCCCCTGTATTAACCGGGAAGATCAAAAACCACCCCATAAACTGCCTAATAATTCGAAAATAATTCCTGTTCCTTTAGATAAAGGCCTCTGGAGAAAATCTTCTGAAGCCGTGACAGGTTATTTCCTGGCACATGTTACTTTTACTTAATGGGACAACTTTTAGTTAGTGGCTGGCTAGAATTTCGTTGATCTTGAGGGTTGATACGATGTGTGTATTCATACCCAATTCG
>DUAA01000103.1:1256-5610 GCA_012961055.1 Nitrospinaceae bacterium | reverse complement strand
AAAGATTCTCTGACAGGCCAATATCTTTCCGGAAAAAAAATGATCCCGATTCCCAAATCCCGACGTAAGGGCAATGGAAAGACCTTAGAGATAAGGGGTGCTAAGGAAAATAATCTGAAAAACATCAATGTCAAATTCCCTCTTGGTTGTTTTGTTTGTGTAACAGGAGTTTCCGGTTCGGGAAAAAGCACACTCACTATTGATATTTTATACAAGGCTCTGGCCCGGCATTTTTGGAATTCTACAAACAAACCAGGGGAATTTAAAACAATTCAAGGAATACAATGGCTCGATAAAGTCATTGATATTGACCAGTCACCCATCGGGAGAACACCTCGATCCAATCCTGCCACCTACACCGGCGTGTTCACCCTTGTTCGGGAGTTATTCAGTCAGGTTCCTGAATCAAGAGTCCGCGGATATAAACCAGGCCGATTCAGCTTTAATGTGAAGGGGGGAAGATGCGAGGCTTGCCAGGGCGATGGTGTCATCAAAGTAGAAATGCATTTTCTGCCCGATGTGTTCGTCACCTGCGAAGTTTGCCAGGGAAAACGCTTCAATCGGGAAACGTTGGAAGTCCTTTATAAAGGAAAAACAATCGCCGATGTGTTGAACATGACTGCTGAAGAAGCTAAAGCATTTTTCATCAATATTCCTTCCATCAAAACTAAACTGCAGACCATCACCGATGTCGGTTTGGATTATATAAGATTGGGACAACAAGCAAATACTCTATCCGGCGGAGAGGCGCAGAGAGTTAAACTATCTAAAGAATTGAGCAAGCGTAGCACAGGCAGGACCCTTTATATTCTTGATGAACCCACGACCGGCCTGCATTTTGCCGACATTGAACATCTACTGAAGGTGCTGGACAAACTGGTAGAATCTGGCAATACAGTGGTAATCATCGAGCACAATATGGAAGTGCTCAAGACCGCCGATCATATCATCGACCTGGGCCCTGAAGGAGGCGATGGTGGTGGAAAAGTCCTAGCCGAAGGCACACCTGAACAGATTGCCAAGGTTAAAAGCTCTTACACTGGAAATTATTTAAAAGAACATCTCAGGGCTTGATATAAATATATCCCTGCTCCTGCAAATCAGCAATGCGCTTGAACACTATCAGGGTGTTCTATCGGGATAAAAATCGGGTCTAGGGTGTCCATAGGTTTCCCGAATAACTTCATCAAGACCTGACACATTTCCGATTAAACACCCTTATCTATATAATTAGTCGTCCCTGAAAAACCCTGTTTTTAGAGGGTCACGTGAAAAATGAGCGGATTTTTTATGCGTTGACGGATTGAAAACGGGTTTTGAACAGCCGCCAAAAAAGAAACAATAAGAAAGCCCTAAGGGTGGAACCCCTCCAAATAGTATTTTTAGTGTATTTTCAACACTTATATTTTTGTGGAACACAGGTTTTAAAGGAGGACAACGGGTACCGAATGCCAGCGGAATTGCAAGTTTTCAAGGCGGGCAGTGGCGCGGAATAATTTTTTCTGTGCTTCCATGAATTCATCTTCAGACAGGTCCGTTTGGCTCAACAATTTTTCTGCATCGGCTTGGGACCGTTCGGCCCGTTCGCGGTCGATCTCTTGCAGAAACTCCCCGGTTTCAGCCAGTATCGTTACCCGATTATCCGTAACTTCCAGATACCCGCCACTGACGATCAGAGCAACGGTTTCAGCATCCTTCTCATAAGATAATAGTCCTGAGCGCAGATTGGTCAGAATCGGAGAATGGTCATAAAGAATTCCGAAGTCGCCCTCCGAACCAGGCACATTGACCTGATCGACCTCTTCAGAGACCAGTTGTTTTTCGGGAGTTACAATAGTGAGGTTTAGTTTTTGGCTCATGCTGATTTCTTTTCCAATTCTTTCTGTTTTGCCAGCACATCATCAAAGGATCCAACCATGTAAAATGCCTGCTCAGAGATATCATCGCCACGTCCCTCGAGGATAGCTTTGAATCCTTCAACCGTATCTTGAACTTTGATATATTTCCCTGGAGAACCGGTAAACACCTCTGCCACGAAGAAAGGTTGTGAGAGATATTTTTGGATTTTTCGGGCACGAGCAACTGCCATTTTATCTTCTTCTGATAATTCATCCATACCCAGAATTGCAATGATGTCTTGTAGATCTTTATACCTTTGAAGAACCTGCTGAACTCCACGGGCCGTATTGTAATGTTCATCCCCAATAACTTCTGGGTCAAGAATCCGAGAAGTGGAATCCAGAGGATCCACCGCCGGGTAAATACCCAACTCAGAAATACGCCTGTTCAATACGGTGGTGGCATCCAGATGCGAGAAAGTAGTTGCCGGTGCAGGATCTGTCAAGTCATCTGCTGGCACATAAATAGCCTGAACTGAAGTGATGGAACCTTTTTTGGTAGAGGTGATGCGCTCCTGCATATTACCCATTTCAGTTGCTAGTGTGGGCTGATAACCTACCGCAGAAGGAATACGACCCAAAAGTGCTGACACCTCAGAACCCGCCTGTGAAAATCGGAAAACATTATCGATGAACAACAGAACGTCCTTACCACCCTCGTCACGAAAATATTCTGCACAGGTGAGGCCGGTGAGTCCCACTCGCATGCGCGCACCGGGAGGTTCGGTCATCTGCCCATAAATCAGAGCCGTCTTGTCGATAACATTGGAATCCACCATTTCATGATAAAGGTCATTTCCTTCGCGGGTTCGTTCACCTACTCCTGCAAACACCGAATATCCACCGTGTTCCGCACCAATATTACGAATCAATTCCATAATTAAAACGGTCTTGCCCACACCGGCGCCACCAAACAGGCCCGTCTTTCCACCCTTGAGATAGGGTTCCAACAAGTCAATAACTTTGATGCCAGTTTCGAGCATTTCCATCCTGGTATCCTGCTCATTAAATGCAGGAGCGTCACGATGAATACTCCATCGGGCCTTGGATTCAACCGGGGGTTTCTTGTCAACAGGGTCACCAACAACATTAAGAATTCGACCGAGCACTTCTTCACCAACAGGAACAGTGATGGGGGCACCGGTATCTACTGCAACCATTCCACGGACCAAACCATCGGTAGAATGCATCGCCACAGAGCGAACCGAGTTATCACCAAGGTGCAATGCCACTTCGCAAACCAAGGTTTCAACTTCTCCACTTTCTCCAGTACGCTCAATATTGATTGCGTTATACAGGGCTGGAAGAACACCGTCTTCAAAGTTCACATCTACGACGGGACCCATAACTTGGATGATCTTTCCCTTATTCATTCATTCCCTCCACAGTTTTCAGTATCTTTCACGCCATCAACCTTTCAGGGCTTCAGCGCCATTTACGATTTCTATCAATTCTTTGGTGATATACGCCTGTCGGGCTTTATTATAGGTCAATGTTAAGTCGCCGATCATTTCACCCGCATTACGTGATGCACTGTCCATCGCCGTCATCCGCGCTCCATGTTCACTGGCACTGGACTCCAGAAACGCGCGATAAACCTCCACCGTCATATAACGTTTAAGCAACTCATCCAGAATCGTTTCCTCATCTGGCTCGTAAATATAATCCACAACAAACGAGCCATCTTGATGCTCCAAATTTTCAGGAACAACAGGGAGCAATTGTTCAATAACGACCTCCTGTTGCATCACCGATTTGAATTCGTTGTACACCATAAAGACCTTGTCGACCTTTTTCTCAGTAAATATGGTAGCAAGGTTTTCACCTATAGCTTGCGCTTTCAGATAGTCAAAATCTCTGGTCCAACCAATAATATCCTGAACAATATTCACTGGGCGGTTGCGAAATACATCGTTCCCTTTTTTACCTGCAATGATCAGAGAGTTCTCATTCTGCGTGTTGTCTTTAAGGTGTTTGGCCATTTTACGAATGATGGATCCGTTAAAACCTCCACACAAACCTTTATCTGAGGTGATAATAAGAAACAAATGCCGGTTTGACTCTCGCACATCCAATAAAGGGTGTAAATCACCGTTGCACCGGGCTGCTAAATGATTGAGAACATCCATCATCTTGACTGCATAAGGCCGGGCAGCCAGAATCGCTTGCTGCGCCTTGCGCAATTTCGATGCCGCAACCAGCTTCATGGCTTTAGTGATTTGTTGCGTATTTTTTACGCTCTGAATACGCCTTTTAATGTCTTTTAAATTGGGCATATTTTAACTTTGGAAAAGACCTTTGAATTCTTCGATAGCCGCTTTAACTTGACCCTCGGTTTCATCATCAAGTTTTTTGGCCTCTGCAATTTTATCCATGACACCTTTATGCTTGTCTTCCATAAAATTAAGCAGACCGCTTTCAAATTTTTGGATGTCGGCTACAGGGATATCATCTAC
>DUAA01000103.1:0-1219 GCA_012961055.1 Nitrospinaceae bacterium | reverse complement strand
GAACAACATTCAGAGGTTTATACTGTCCTTGTTTAAGCAGTTCCACCAAACGCTCGCCACGATGAAGCTGTGCTTGAGTAGCCGCATCAAGATCACTACCAAACTGGGCAAAAGCTGCCATTTCACGATACTGAGCCAAGTCCAGACGTAACTTGCCGGCAACTTGCTTCATAGCTTTAATCTGGGCCGCTCCACCAACACGAGAGACTGATAGTCCAACATTAATCGCAGGACGAACCCCCGAATAAAACAAGTCGGTCTCTAAAAAGATCTGTCCATCTGTAATAGAAATTACGTTGGTCGGAATGTATGCGGAAACATCGCCAGCTTGAGTCTCAATGATAGGAAGTGCCGTCATCGAACCGGCCCCCAATTCATCACTGACTTTTGCTGATCGCTCAAGCAATCGAGAATGCAGGAAGAAAACATCACCAGGATAAGCTTCACGTCCTGGAGGTCGCCTCAACAAAAGAGATAACTGTCGGTAGGCGGCAGCCTGTTTACTCAAATCATCATAAACAATCAGGCAATGTTGACCATTATCACGAAAATACTCACCCATAGCGCATCCCGCATAGGGTGCAATAAACTGCATCGGTGCGGGATCACTAGCAGAAGCCGAAACCACAATGGTATATTTCATCGCATCATGCTGTTCCAGTGTTTTGACCACCCGGGCCACGGTAGAACGCTTTTGGCCTACCGCAACATAAATGCAGAACATGTTCTGTCCTTTTTGATTGATGATCGCATCAATCGCAACGGCCGTTTTACCTGTTTGTCGGTCACCAATGATCAGTTCTCTCTGTCCTCGTCCAATAGGAATCATTCCGTCAATAGCTTTGATTCCAGTCTGCATCGGTTCATGAACAGATTTTCGATCGATAACACCAGGTGCAGTCCTTTCGATAGGGCCAAATTTATCTGTTTTAATTGGTCCCTTGCCATCGATAGGCTGGCCTATACCATCCACAACCCGGCCGACCAGTTCAGGTCCAATCGGAACTTCCATGATGCGTCCCGTGCGCTTAACTTCATCACCTTCTTTAATATTATCGTCACGTCCAAGCAGAACAGCTCCGACATTGTCTTCTTCGAGGTTCAGGACCATGCCAGCGAGACCACCAGGAAATTCCAAGAGTTCACCCGACATGGCATTTCCCAGACCGTAAATACGCGCAATTCCATCCCCTACCGAAATCACCCGACCGGTTTCCTT
>DUAA01000102.1 GCA_012961055.1 Nitrospinaceae bacterium | reverse complement strand
TGGAATTACCGACCTCTTCTTTAATCCCCTTAGCCAAAATTTTGGTATTAGTGACAAAAAGATCGTCACCAACAATCTGAACAGAGTCGCCAATTTTATCTGTCAATTGCTTCCAACCGCTCCAGTCATTTTCTGCAAGGCCATCTTCAATACTGATAATGGGGTATTTTCCTGCCAAGCCGGCAAGAAAATCAACCATCTCGCTTGAGGTCCATTTATTGTTGCCTTCGGCCTCCAGGGTGTATTTTTTACTAGAAAATAATTCACTTGCAGCAACATCTAAAGCAATAAAGAAATCCTTGCCCATTTTATACCCGGCACTTTTAACCGCTTTAATCAAAACTTCAATAGCATGTTCATTCGATTTTAAGTCTGGCGCAAACCCACCCTCATCCCCAACAGCAGTATTGAAGCCTCCTTTTTTCAAGACGGCTTTTAAATGGTGAAATACCTCGACACCCATCCTCAAAGCAGTAGCAAAGGATTTGGCACCTACAGGTACAATCATAAACTCTTGGATATCCACGTTATTATCTGCATGCATACCCCCATTAATTACGTTCATCATGGGAACAGGAAGCTCCTTGGCATTTGTACCACCAATATACTGAAACAAGGGAAGGTCCAGATCGTTTGCAGCGGCGTGGGCAACGGCTAATGAAACCCCGAGAATGCCATTTGCACCTAACTTACTTTTATTAGCAGTTCCATCCATCGCTATCATCAGTTGGTCCATCAACACCTGTTCTGTAACTTCTATCCCGATGATTTCCGGACCAATCTTGGTGTTGACATTTTTTACTGCCTTGGAAACACCCTTTCCCATATAAACCCTAAAATCTCCATCGCGCAGTTCCACGGCTTCTCTCGATCCGGTGGATGCGCCAGATGGAACAGCTGCTCGACCCATGGCACCACTTTCTAAGGTCACATCCACTTCCAACGTTGGATTTCCCCTTGAATCTAGAATCTGTCTCGCCTGTACCCCTATAATTTCGCTCATAACCTCACTCTACAAGTTATCCACGCGCCGCTGTTAACGCCTTGCGACTTGCTTCAATAGTTAGGATGATATCATCGTCTGAATGCACCGCAGACATAAAACCAGCCTCAAATTGGGATGGAGCAATATAAACCCCCTCCTCCAATAATCCATTAAAATATCGTTGAAAGAATTTGGTATCACAGGATTTCACAGTTTCAAAGTCAACAATTTCCTGGTCCGTAAAAAACATGGAGAACATGGAACCCACTCGGGTAAATTGAGCCTTAATACCGAGAGCCTCGATATTTTTCTTGAAGCCCTCACAAAGTTTTTCCGACTTCTGCTCCAGGGACTCATAAGTGCCCTCTTGCGAAAGCAGGTCCAGCATTTCATTACCCGCCGCCATTGCCAATGGATTGCCAGACAAGGTTCCCGCCTGATAAACTGATCCCACTGGAGAAATATGATCCATCACTTCTCGTGAACCGCCATAAGCGCCTACAGGCAACCCACCCCCAATAATTTTTCCCAAGCAAGTGATATCAGGATTCACTCCATATAGCTTTTGCGCACCGCCTAATGAAACCCGGAACCCAGTAATGACTTCATCAAAAATCAACAGTACACCGGATTTTTTCGTCACTTCTCGCAAGGCTTGTAAAAAACCCGGCTTAGGCGGAACTACACCCATATTGCCACCAATAGGTTCAACAATCAGGGCAGCAATTTCATTACCCTCTTTTTCAAAAAGCTCACGAACCTTGTCGATATTATTGTATGGAAGGTTCAGAGTTTTTTCTGCAAGACTGGAAACGATGCCGGGGCATTCGGGAATACCCAGAGATACCAACCCAGAACCCGCCTTTACTAACAGGCTGTCACTATGCCCATGATAACATCCTTCAAATTTTACAATCTTGTCGCGTCCAGTAATTCCCCGAGCCAATCGTAATGCACTCATTACCGCCTCGGTGCCGGAATTCACCATTCGTACAATTTCAATAGATGGCACTGCTTGGATAATTTTTTCCGCCACCTGTATTTCCAACTCTGTAGACGCGCCATAACTCGTTCCCAACTGGGCCTGTCGGGTGATGGCAGATACAATTTGCGGATGAGCATGACCAAAAATGAGAGGGCCCCAAGAGCACACGTAATCGACAAACTCGTTTCCATCGACATCCGCAATTCGAGAGCCTTTGGCACTTTTTATAAATAAAGGATCTCCGCCTACGGCGTTAAAAGCTCTGACGGGACTATTCACACCTCCCGGCATCACCTGTTTTGCCGTTGAAAAAAGTTGACTGGAATTTGTTCTGTTCATGGTCATCACCCAAATAAAATTGAAAGTTCATCTTTAAGGTTTTGTGGAATTTTTTCAGGATCCGTGACCACGGCAAATTTGGCAGCCTCACCACATTTGCAAGGTTTAATATTTCCCAATTCAGGTGTTAACTCCTTCAACACAAGTTGAGCCTGCTCCACATTCCTATGCATAATTTCTAATACGGCTTCAAGCGTAACGGGCTCTTCCTCTTCATGCCAACAGTCATAATCCGTAACCAAGGCCAGGGTCGAATAACATAACCCTGCTTCACGGGCTAATTTGGCCTCAGTAACATTTGTCATTCCTATAACATCGACATCCCATTGCCGGTATAAAAGCGATTCTGCCCGAGTGGAAAACTGAGGTCCCTCAATACAAATATAAGTTCCACCTTCATGCACTTCTGCCCCCGCTTTTTGAGCGGCCTGGAAAAGAGTCTCTGCAGTAGAAAGGCAAACAGGATCAGCCAGGCTGACATGACCCACCATACCCTGAGTAAAAAACGTACTAATACGCCGATGTGTTCGGTCAATAAACTGATGCGGTACAACAAAATGACCAGGAGGGATATGTTCTTTCATACCGCCTACAGCACTTACTGAAATAATGCGCTCCACACCAATCTTTTTCATAGAAAAAATATTGGCTCGGAAATTTATTTCAGAGGGTGGAATTATATGCCCCACCCCATGACGAGGAAGGAATGCTATTTTCACCCCTTCCAGCTCTCCAATAACAATGCTGTCTGAAGGCGGACCAAAAGGTGTTTCGACCGCTATCTTTTCGATAACATCGAGACCCTTCATCTGGTACAATCCGCTCCCTCCAATCACACCCAGCAAACTATCTGTCATAAATTTTTCTCCATCCAAAAAAAAGGAGGTTAACTAAAAGGTTATGCACATAAAGGTAATTGGGGATGGGCAAAAGGAGATACATAAAATTGAAGAAATATGCTTCCTTCCTCATCACAGGAAACGGGTCAGGAGAATCCTATAAAACTTTTAGCTCGGTTAAACCGAGTCACTTTCCTTTCTCTCTACCTCACTCAGCAATAACTTCAATTTATTAATCTGTTCACCCGTCTTGCTAGTTATTAACCCTTGATGTTTAAGGTTTTGAACCTTAATACTCACATCTTTTTTCCAAGGGACTAAATAGTGGCAGAGAGACAGAGCAAATTACGCATAAATACTATTTTTTTATATACTTATGGCAAATTAAAGTCAAGAAGGATAGATCACCACCATCTAGCGATGGGAGGAAATTATGATAGCTTATTGAGCCGAGAAAACTAATTTCTGGCCAACAAAAGTTAATGTTTGTCCGGATCACGCCGAGTGGTGAGGTATTCAGCAATTTGGACAGCATTGAGCGCCGCGCCCTTACGCAAATTATCGGACACCACCCAGAAGTTGATGGCATTTTCACAGGAAATGTCATCCCGAACCCGACCCACAAACACCTCATCCTTATCTGCACAATCAATAGCTAATGGATATTCGTTGGATTCAGGGTTATCAAATACCTTGATTCCTTCCACTGCAGACAACAGTTGTTTTACATCCCTGGCATTGATGGGCTTTACGGTTTCCACATTTACCGATTCAGAGTGGCAATAAAAAACGGGGACTCGAACTGTTGTAGGCGAAACCAAAATCGATGAATCGCCTAAGATTTTTCGGGTCTCATGCACCATCTTCATCTCTTCCTTCGTATATCCATTTTCTAAAAATTTATCTATATGAGGCAAACAGTTAAATGCGATTTGATGAGGATATACATTAGATTCAGGCTGTCCTCCTGCAAGCAAGTTTTCAGTTTGATTTTGCAGTTCGTCAATGGCTTTTTGCCCGGAACCAGAAACGGACTGATAAGTCGAAACAACAACTCGCTTTATCTCATAATTGTCATGAATCGGCTTTAACGCTACCACCATTTGTATGGTGGAACAATTTGGGTTTGCAATAATCCCCGGTTTAGCCCCAATCGCTTCGGGATTTACATCTGGGACTATGAGTGGAATATCGGGTTCCATTCTAAAAGCACTGCTGTTATCAATCACTATGCAACCGAATTTAACTGCCAAGGGAGCAAACTGACGACTCACATCAGCACCAGCCGAAAAAAGAGCAATATCCACACCCTCAAAGGAGTTTTCACAAAGTTCTTCAACTCTAACGTCACACCCGTTGAAGGACAGGGCTTGCCCTACAGACTTTGCGGATGCCAAGACCTTCAAATTAGCTATGGGGAAGTTTCGCTCTGCAAGAATTTCCAGCATTTTCCTTCCTACCGCACCGGTTGCGCCAGCCACAGCAACGTTATATTTTTCCTTCTTAACCATTCTTTCTTGTCTCCAATTCTTCAGCTACCAGGTCCCCCATTTCCTTCGTACCAACTTCTTCCATCCCCGAAGACATTATGTCACGGGTGCGGACTCCTTTTGCTAATACAGATTCAACAGCCGTTTCAATCCACAAATTGGCTTCTTCACAATCCAGAGAATATTTAAACATCATCCCGACGGATAAAATTGTTGCCAATGGGTTAGCCAATTCCTGGCCGGCAATATCTGGAGCACTACCATGAATAGGTTCATACATAGCATATTTTTCTCCAAGGCTTGCGGAGGGCAACATCCCTATTGATCCAGTGAGCATTGAGGCCTCATCACTTAAAATATCACCAAACAAGTTAGTAGTAAGAATCACGTCAAATTGTTTGGGATTTCGCACCAACTGCATGGCACAGTTATCTACATACATATGCGAAAGGTTCACATCTGAATAACCGGAATGTATGTTTGTCACGATTTCACGCCAAAACCCAGTAGACTCCAGAACATTAGCTTTATCTACGGAGCAAACCGATTTATTACGCTTGCGGGCAACATCAAAAGCTATACGAGCAATACGCTCAACTTCTGGTTCGGTATAAACCAACGTATTGAACCCTCTGCGGGTTCCATCTTCCAACGTATCAACCCCACGCGGTTCGCCAAAATATATTCCTCCTGTCAATTCCCGCACCACAAGAAGATCTAATCCATCGACCACTTCTCGTTTTAATGTCGATGCATCCACCAATGCGGGAAAAATGCGTGCTGGACGTAGATTGGCATAAAGTCCCAAGTTGGACCGAAGCCCCAATAAGGCTCGTTCAGGCCTCAGGGAAAAGTCTATATTTTCCCATTTAGGACCACCCACGGCACCCAACAAGACCGCATCAGCATTCCTGGCCAACTCCAATGAGGCATCAGGCAAAGGGTGACCGGTTGCTTCATAGCCAGCACCTCCAACCGGTGCCTCGCTGATGCTT
>DUAA01000101.1:435-5648 GCA_012961055.1 Nitrospinaceae bacterium | reverse complement strand
CTCGATTTAAACTGGCTAGCATACAGTATTTCTGAAACGCTTGGCGATAAGATATGGGCGAAAAAGTTATTCTTGAAAGCCGAAAATATGCCAGAAATTTTTCGTGAATTGTGTGACCTTGCAGACAGCATCTCCGAAGTACTCGGTGATAAGGATTGGGAAATAAAAATTTATAAAAAAGCTGAGGATAATGCGGAAGAGCATTTTGACTTCTATGAGCTTGGCGATAAGGTTTATGCAAAGCTTGACGATAGACAATGGGCTAGGCGACTATTTAAAAAAGCGGAGGAAATGGCGGAAGATTGTAGCGATCTTCTCAGTGTGGTTGAGAGTCTTTGCGAAAAACTGGGCGATAAAGAGTGGGCAAAAATAGTTTGTAAAAAAGCTGAAAAGACGGGGAAGGACAGTTTAGATTTTTTGGGTCTTGCCGAAAGTGTTCTCCAGTATTGGCATGATGAGGAATGGGCGGTTAGATTGTATAAGTTAGCGGAAGCCAAAGCGGAAGAAGCTTATGAGTTTTATTGGCTGGCCGAGAGCCTGGGTAAAAACCTGGGTGATACTGAATGGGCTGAACAGGTTTACAGTAAGGCAGAGGTCTAGGCGAAAGATCATTCTGAATCAAATCACCTTGTCCGTGGCTTGTAATGAGAGGGAAATTTTATCTAAAACGGGGAATCTTATTTAAGTACTTTCTTCCATACAGCTTTCTAAATCTTTGCCAAGGATTGCTGTGATGTCATTTTTTAAAACTTCATTTAAGTCGTTAATTCCATTTTCATCGCAATTTTCAACTTTCCATTCGTAACCATCGAATATTTTTTTTTCAGCAACTATTTTTTTTGCTTCTGCGAGTGCTTCTTCCTTTGAGTTTGATATCAATGATGTTTCCAAGTTTGTGTTAACCGGAATATGTGCGACATTCAAGTCGTAATGAGCGGTGAATCCATCCCAGAAAATATTTTCATCTGTTTCATCCTGTTCGAGCCGCTCTATGATGTCTTTTTCTAACTGGTCATCAAAGTTATTAATTCCTCCATTTTGACAGCCTTCTATTTTCCAATCATATTTTACAAAGATACCTTTTTTCTCGATAATTCTTTCGACCTCTTTGTTGGCTTCTTCTTTAGTCGTTCTGGATTTCAAACGTACTTCTAGATTTGTATTTACATAAATATTACGAACCACCAATTTAAAGTTTCCCATTGCAAACCCTTTATATTAAATTCCTGATTTTACTTTCTAAGGTTAGAGTTGAGAAATAAGATAAGGATTTAATAATATTGAAGAATAATAAATTAAATTTGTAGCGGCTAAATGGTTAGCGGAAGACTTTAGTGATAAAAACAATGCCGATAGCAATGGGAGTGATGTAGCGTATGAGAAACTCCCAGCTTCGCGCCCAAAAAAAGTTGGGCTTGTTATCGTGTTTTTCGATTTCCAAGTGGATATTTTTTGTGCCCCAGACCCAGCTGACGAAAATGGCGGTCAACAGGCCTCCTATTGGTAAAAGGTAATTGGAAGCGATGTTATCGACATTATCAAAAAAATTCATGCCGAATAGTTTTACATCAGCCATCATACCAAAGGACAGACCGCTAGGAACCCCTAAAGCGAAGATGATTAAACTGATAACGGGTACAGCTCTTTTGCGTTCCCATCCTCGCTGGTCAATGAAATAAGCCACTACCACTTCGAGCAGGGAAATTCCCGAAGTGATGGCGGCAATGGCCAGTAGTATGAAAAAGATAATAGCAACGCCTTGACCCAATGGCATTCCGGCAAACACCGTAGGCAGAACACTGAAAACCAGGCCTGGACCTTCGGCGGGTTCTAGCCCCATTGCGAACACCGCCGGGAAAATGACCATGCCGACTAGAAGCGCAATGAGGGTATCGAACATCACAACGTAAAGGGTGCAGGAGGTTAGGTCTTCTTTGTCTGACAGGTAGCTACCATATGTGATCATCGCCCCCATTCCCAGACTGAGCGAGAAGAAGGCTTGTCCCAGTGCAATGAGGACGACATTAGTGTTGATCTTGCCGAAATCTGGCCTTAAATAAAAGGCCACGCCTTCCATGGCACCATCGAGGGTGAGCGAGCGAATCATTAGCAGAAACAGAATAGCGGCTAGCATTGGCATTAGAATATTGCAGGCTTTTTCTATACCGCCATGTACGCCTCTTATGACTATTCCAACACAGGCTCCCATGAATAGTGCGTGATAGAAAAGTACCTCCCCGGTATTTGCTATAAAGCTTCCAAAAAACTCTCCCGCTTCCTTAGGTGAAGAAAACGCTAGCACAGAACCGGTTATGGATTTGACAACATAGGCGAATGTCCAGCCTCCAACTACGCCATAAAATGAAAGGATGAGGAACCCGGCGAGAACCCCCATAAATCCGATTCCGATCCAGGGAGATTTGGGTTTGATTTGATCGAATGCGCCGACAGGGTTTAAGTTGGTTTTTCGTCCCAATGTGAACTCGGCTAACATAATGGGTGCGCCGATCACCAAAACGCAGACTAGATACACGAGCACAAATGCTCCGCCGCCATTTTCTCCGACTATATATGGGAATTTCCATATATTGCCGAGTCCGACTGCAGATCCGGAAGCAGCCAAAATAAACGCCAGACGACTGCCCCAGGCCCCACGCTGATTATTGCTTTCGGTCTTCATGGAAAACGGAGTATATTTTTAGGATGTTGGGTTGATGGCTTATGAGAGGTTTCCCATGAAAAATAACATCAAAGATATTATAGAGAACATTCCCAAGCTACCTGGAATTTATATCATGAAGGGTGCCCGGTCGGAAATTCTTTATATCGGTAAAGCAAAAGTTCTTAGAGATCGTGTGCGTTCATATTTCCAGAACTCGCGTACCCTTCACCCTAGAACAAGAATGTTTTTGGCCAGAGTCCGCGATATCAAGTTTCTTACCACGGAGACAGAAGCGGAAGCGCTGATTCTTGAAAGTAATTTTATCAAGAAACATCAGCCTCGTTATAACGTTCTTCTCAAAGACGATAAACATTATCCCTATTTGCGTTTGACAACACAGGAGATGTTTCCGCGGTTGGAAGTAGTGCGTCGTATCCGGAAAGATAAGGCAACCTATTTTGGCCCCTATACCATGGTCAAGGAAGTCCGTGAGACGATCCGACTGATTTACAAAATTTTTCCGCTTCGCCAGAGCAAGGATAAACTGAATGGCAATGCGTTGCGCCGGCCCTGCCTCAACCACCAAATGGGCCGGTGCCTGGCTCCTTGCGCCGGACTGGTTTCCCCCGACAAATATAAGAAAGTGGTTGAGAATGTAGAGTGGTTCCTCAAAGGGAAAAATAAGACCCTTTTAAAAAACTTGAAAGCGGAGATGGGCTTGGCATCTGAAGAAATGCGCTACGAAGAGGCCGCCATATACCGGGACAAAATCCAGGCCGTGCAAACGGTACTCGATAAACAAAAAATCATCTCAACCTCTTTGCAGGATCAGGATGTCATCGCATATTGTTCCGAAAAAGACCAGGCCATGACCCAGGTATTGATCATCCGTGCCGGAAAAATGTTGAGTGAAAAAATATTCAAGCTGAAGTCGCAAAATCAGATGGAGAAAGATGAAACCCTATCCTCTTTTATCAAACAATATTATGCAGAAGAGGTGGTATTGCCCTCTGAAATATTGTTGCCCCATCCCATTGAAGACTACGATTTGATCGTAGATTGGTTGTCAGAAAAAAAGGGAACGCGTGTCAGGCTGGAAATCCCTGTGATCGGTAAAAAACGCGACCTGGTTAGAATGGCGGAAGAGAACGCATGCTTTGCTATGAGAATGGAGCATGATAAAGGAGATGTTGGTACCCGCTCATTAGAAGAATTGCAGGCTGCTCTGGGGTTGAAACATTTTCCGAAAGTGATTGAAGGGTTCGACTTGTCCAACATTTCGGGTAATCATGCGGTGGGCTCCATGGTGGTATTTGAGAACGGGTTGGCAGAAAATTCAAAATATCGCCGTTACAAAATCGCCACCGTGAAAGGCATTGACGATTACGCCATGCTGAGAGAAGTGATGATTCGCCGGTACCGCCGTCTTCTTGATGAAGGAAAGCCATTGCCCAACCTGGTTCTCATTGATGGGGGCAAAGGCCATTTGAATTCGGGCCGAGAGGTTTTTGAGGCTTTGGGGCTCATTGACGCGGTGGACTTGGCCTGCATCGCTAAGGGGAAATATCGCAATAACCTTGAGACAGATGAGGTGTATCTATTAAACAAAGCGGGCTCCGTACTATTTAAAGAGAATTCCCCTTCCCGGTTTCTTATGCAACGCATCCGCGATGAGGCACACCGATTTGCCATAACCTATCACCGGCGCTTACGTAGCAAGGAGGCGTTAACCTCTCCGCTGGAAAATATTCCTGGAATTGGGAAAAAACGCCGATTGTTATTATTGAAACAATTTGGCAGCCTGAAAAATATCCGTACTGCTTCAGTAGATGATTTGATGGCTCTACCGGGTATCACCCGCCTGTTGGCAGAAAAACTCAAAATCATAAACAGCTAAACACTGCGCTGGAAAGGGGATAATATTTCTTTTGATATGATCTGGACTCATATAAATTTTAGGGAATAGGTGAACAGGAAATGGGCAATCAAAAGGATACTAGAGGGTGAATATCTTTATGAGTTTTTCCACTGAGCCGGTTTGGAGGGCTTTGAATATTTTTTCTACCTGGAGGGATAAATCTTTTTCGTTTCGAAATTTCAGTTCCAGTTTCAACTCATCGCTTTCAAAGGTTTCCTGGAATTTGAGACGGGTTTTGTCGTCGAGGTCCATTTCATCCAGTGCACGGGCTACTTGTTTTTTCATGTCTGATAAAACTGGATAGCGAAGGCTGTATAGATACCGGTAGATGCGGTCGTATTTCTGATGAGCATTCAGTTCGGAGGTTTTCAAAATTTTTTGAATATCATCGTAGGATAAAATGTCCCCATGCGTCGTGTTTTCTCTTGCCGCAACTTCATCTATTAAATCCAGAAGTTCTCGCCATTTGTTGACTCCCGGTTTGAGAGCGGAAAACAAATTTTCCGAAGCCGTGAGGTCATCCCATTTATACAATGCACTGAAGATTTTTACGGGAACTCTGGCGCGGTGCAGGAGTTTTTTTAATCCAGAGCTCAATATTTTAACGGACGATAAATCCTGGAATATTTTTCT
>DUAA01000101.1:0-392 GCA_012961055.1 Nitrospinaceae bacterium | reverse complement strand
CTCAAGCTCCAGTAAGGGTATATACTGCTCGATAATGGTTTCATCAGAAAATCCGGCATCTTTGAACTTATTGAGGACGCAGCCTTTTTCTATATCACTATAATGCCGTTGCCCGAAGTTTTCGTTTAGATTGATGACCAACCGTGACGCATCTTCAATTTCAGGTATGATGAAAGTGGGCATACAGGTTAATCCGGATCGGAATGCAGCCTGAAAACGTTTATGTCCACTGACGATGGCGTAATGGTTTTCTTTGCCGCCAGGGCAAACAGAAATGGGGTGTCGGATGCCGATCACTTTGATCGAATCTATCAACTTTTCCGGGCAACCGTCCATTGAGAAGTCCGTCAATCGGTCATCACCATCAATATCCGTTAATGGGATTTCAGTTA
>DUAA01000100.1:1243-5750 GCA_012961055.1 Nitrospinaceae bacterium | reverse complement strand
TCTTCCCTTCAAAATCAGATGGGTTATGACCATATGTCTGCTGTACTCAATAAACTTCGTGGCGGTCAAAATCTGAACACACATTAGCCTTCGTGACGCTGGAATCAATAGTAATAAACTTACCTGATGAGAAATTCTTATCTCGTTTTACCGATTTTTTTGAAAATTTCAGTATTAGTTTAAATCCTAATCGTGCATTATTGACTCCAACTATTGAAACAAAAAATACAATTAAACTCAAATAGATATTAGATGAGCTTCATACACCCTTTATTTTACTTGGAGGTAGAATATGTACAGCGATAAAATTATTTATACCATGGGTACAATATCGAAGAATTCTATTGTTTTAAAGCCACAGTCTTGGGTTGTGGTCTCTTTCTTGATGGCTTTTATTTTCTCTGGGGCGTTACCAGTTACAAATAGTATGGCGGGTGAAGTTTGGGTCGCCAACATGAAGGGCGCTAATGTCCAGATCATTGATACGGCATCCAACAAAGTGGTGAAAACCATTGCCACCGGCGCTGGGGCACATAACGTTACTTTCAGTCCCGATGGAAAACTGGCCTATATTGCAAATCTGGGTACAAACAGCATCACCATCATCGACGCGGTGTCAAAAGAGATTTTGGCCAATGTTGTGACAGATACTAAGGCCCACGATGTTGCAGTTTCCCCCGATGGCAAGACAGCGGTTGCCAGTAATGTGGGGGCGAGCAACATCACTTTTATCGATGTTGTATCGAAAAAAGCCGTTCATACTATGGCTACGGATAAGAAAGCAATCACTGCCGTATTTTCTCCAGATGGTGCCACCTTGTACGTGGTCAACGCCGGAGCTGCTAATATTTCGGTGGTGGATGTGAAAACCAAAAAGATAACCAGTACAAGGCAAGGGGCCAAAGGCGCCATGGCAATTAAACCGACTAAGAACTGGAGTCAGTTCTGGCTCACGGCTCCGGCCGATAACAAACTGTTATTGTTGAATTCGCGTACCGGTGCGTTAGAAGACTCTATCGATGTCCCAGGCGAACCGCATGGGTTGGTTCATAGTCCTGATGGAAAAACGGTCTTTGTCGGTCAGCGCAAACTGGGCCAGATAGCCATGATTGACACCGCCAGTCGCAAAATCACTAAAACTCTGGCTCTTGGTCAACGACCGGATATGATAGACATCAGTTCAGATGGAAAAACCGTTTATATAGCCATCCGAGATGATAATAAACTGGCAGTAGTTTCTACCGCAGACCTTAGCCTGATTACCACAATCGATACAGATGGCGAAACGCATGGCGTTGGTTACCGTGATTAAGCGGGAGATGCTCTCTGGTAAATAATTTTTTAAATACTTGCCTTCCCACTAAGGAGGAGCGGTGTAGAAGAGGGACTGGCTTTACAGCCAGTCCCTTTTTGTTTTACTTTTTAGATCGCAGTTCATTTTAAAAATCAGAAAATTCACCTGATAAACTTTATACAACTTGTTCACTTTTTTGTAACTTGATATCTGGCCCGCTTGTCCTACATTTATTTTCGATGTTTAATTCAAGTTAAGTCCAGTTTTGAATCCACTCTCAGCCAGAAGGTTGTCTTCACAAGACAAAGCTGTATATAAAAAGCGCCTGACCACTTGGCGTGGGTCAATGAGCATGTGATAGTCTTCCTTGAATCAAAGGGCATTACCTTATTTAAAATATAATAGTTTTCTTGGCTTGATGATGCGTTGACCAATTCCCTTTGGCAAGGGGGATTGCTTTTTCGTCACTCTTTACGGGATGATTTACAATTTGGCGTCCTGTTGTCCTGAACTCGGTGAAGAATCTGGGTTAATTTACATTTATAATAGTTGAGTACTATGAATCGTTTTTTTTGAGGAAGTGTAACCATTAGCGAGATTCAAAAATTTGAAGATAAAAGAAGAAAGGAACGACGAATTCAACAAAGAAGAGATGCCGGGAACTATGACAAAATATAACCAAAAGAAAAAGACACCTCCTCAAAAACGGGAGGAACCGCCTAAGGAAGCAAAAAAGGTCAAAAAGATCGAGAAAGGTTCGACGCGGAAAAACCAATCGGACGATCAGCAGGAACTGGCGAGTATCTGGGACGAAGATCTCTGCGAATAGAAAGATAGTTATTCAACTCTTGCTTAATTAAATATAAGCCTTAAATAGGAATCGCATTTTGAACTTGAAATTTAGTTTCCTGCTATGCGGCTTGGCGGGGATATTATATTTGATCTGGCCTTTTATGGTCATGGGTATTAAGGTTTATATATATGGTTTGACCATCAAATATGGATTTTATGTACTACTTGCCTTGGCGGGAGGCGGTTTTTATTTCTGGCGACGACTCAAAAAGTAACTCTCTACTCCCGGAAGTATGAGTCCTTGAGGGGAAGTGAATGGCTATCGATGTTATAAAAGTCTTGTGAAAGGTTGGGTCGCTTCCTCTCCGTATATACATCAAGCTAAAAGTAACATTGGATGACCCGACGGGTTCCTTTAGCAAATTTTTCGGTTAGCTATTATCGTTATTTCCAGTACCCTTTTCAGCTTAGGATTATTCTTTGCTTACTGGAAAGCATTTGACCCACTCATTATAATTTCCAAAGTTATACACTTTCAGGACACCAAAGGTTGAACCATCATTTTAGCAGACAGCCTCATTGCAGGAGCAACTGTTGCGGGCGGGATAATTTTCCCGTTTATGTTTATATAGTATCGAACTATCCAACGATTTTTATGGGGATAGTTGGATTATATTTTCTCTAGCCATCGCTTTTCCCAAGTTTTCATTGCAAGCACCTGAAAAGGAGCGCGGCGATCCAGAGAAGGTTTAGCTCCTCCTTGCTATACAAGCTGATATTCCTCTATCTAATAATAATATTTTTGGATGTGGTTTTTATAATGTCTCATCTTTGCTTATTATCCACATCGTTGTTTCCAGAATTATTATAGATATAGAATAAATTTTTTAGCGATTTACTTGACCTTTACAGCGATAAGGAGTTTTGCGCAAGCCTTCTCTAGCAGGGATGGGAAACCAGAAAAAATACGATTTAATTTTGTCTCAACTCAACGACATCTTTTCGTCGAAATACTTACAAATAACCCACCACTCCTTGCTTGTTTTTTGTGTTGACCGGGGTATTATGGGTGGTCAGGATTTTGTTAGCCGAAACGGACGTTGACACCAAAGCATCTACAGAAACGAACTCCAAATTATGATTAAACCGATCTATTTCAGCCTGTATGAGAAGGTGCCCAATTACAGTGTGCGGATTTTCAAAAGCACCCTCGAGAACGGAGTTTCTCTTGAAGTCAGCATCATAGGGACAAGCCACAGGGTAATAAGTCGGTCGGGAGAAGAATGTCTTACTGAATTTATTACCTGTTTTGACCGGAAATTACCCGAAAACGCATTGGATAGGGTATGCTTACAATCTGGTGTTGCCCATGTCCGGGAATATCGATCGGGTAATCTGGTATATCGGGTCAATGTTGAACAAGTTTCCAAGGTTTATAACACCATGGACGAATTTATAAATTCGTTGGGCGGGATTACTCCGGTGGAGGTGTTGACACACGAGTTCGCCGGCATGCCGAGCCCCTCCGGGACCCCACCGCCTTTTACTGGTTTAGCGTTGAACACGAACACCTTTTATACGGTTCATACTTATCCCGAAAGCGGTACTTCCATTGTCAGCCGGACTACAATTGGACAACCAGTTTTGTCGATGACAACATGATTAAACGTATAATTAAAATTGCGCAGGCGGAATTCAACGGCCATAGACAGAAGAATAAGCAGAACGAAAAAGGTTTTCCGCTAGAGGAACCTGCATATCAAGAACCTGTAATTATGGCTCCAGATCCCTTGGCGCAGTATTATGCCAATCTGGAGATACCGGTTGGTTCTGACCGGGCGACGGTCAAAAAAGCCTGGAAAACGCAGATGAAAAAATATCACCCGGATCTTCATTGCGCTGATCCGGAAAAAAAGCGTATTGCTGAGGAACTTACCTTCCAGTTGACTGAGGCGCATCGCATTTTGGATACAGCATTGTTAAAAAATGTTAGAGGAGAAAATAATGGCCGATTTTGAAAAGGTGAAGGAATATATACTGGACATGGGGTTCGTCTTGAGTCATGAGGATGCTCCGGAAGAACTGGTGGTGATCGATGATGAGAGAAGGGCAATCAATAATCTAGTGATTGATTGCGAAGATCCTATCCTGATTCTTGAACAGGTCATCATGCCGATGCCTGCAGGTTCTTCCGATTTCTGCAAGCGTCTCCTGCAAATGAATCGAAATTTAGTTCACGGTGCTTTTGTTCTCGATGAGGAAGGCACAACACTTTTATTCCGGGATACTCTGCAACTGCAAAACCTGGATCGCAACGAATTAGAAGGAAGTATCGATGCATTGAGCCTTGCGCTGGCGGAATATGGCGATGAGTTCGTTAAATTCGTACGCGGGTAAATTAAGAGTATCTCTGAAAAATGT
>DUAA01000100.1:0-1175 GCA_012961055.1 Nitrospinaceae bacterium | reverse complement strand
CTGCGAGTTGCCTTAAATAAAATTATCAAATAAATATAGATCCTCATAAATTTTGTAATGGAGAGGTAAAAAAATGAGCGGATTATTTTCAAGAATATTGCGGTTGGGCAAATCCGAGGCGCATTCCGTGGTGGACAAGTTCGAGGATCCAATCAAAATGACTGAGCAGGGAATTCGCGAACTCAAAAAAGATATGGAAGAGTCTATGAGAAGCCTGGCGCAAGTCAAGGGCATTGTGATCCGCATGAGAAACGACGCGGAAAACAAAAAGAAACTAGCAGGCGATTACGAAAGTAAAGCCATGGCACTGTTGCAAAAGGCCAAGCAGGGCTCGCTGGATATGGCTGAGGCTGAAAGGCTGGCGACTGAAATTCTTGCGCGTAAGGAAGATGTTGGACAGGAAGCTTTAAGGCTTAGTAAAGAGGTTACCAGTCAGGATAACATGGCCAACCAGTTGCAACGGAACGTGGATAAACTACGCACTACAGTGCAACGTTACGAAAACGATTTGGTCACCCTGCGTGCTCGCGCCAAAACTGCTACTGCCACTAAAAAGCTGAATGCACAAATCGCCAGAGTGGATTCAGATGGCACCATCGCCATGCTTGAAAAAATGCGCTCCAAGGTCGAGGAGGATGAATCTTTGGCTACTGCCTACGGAGAAATAGCCAACTCGGGACAAAGTATCGATGATCAGATTAATAAGGCCCTGAGCGGAGGTTCATCAATGCCAGAAGCCTCGGACAGTCTTGCGGCTCTCAAGGCAAAAATGAATATCAACTGATCATGGTATTTGATTTTTTTAAAAAAAAGAAAAAAGGTGAAGAAGAACTCTGTTTTGAAGACTTGGTTCTTTCCCGACTCAAGACGGGGTTTATGGTCGATTACGACATGAAAACTTATGTTGTCGCTGGACGCAACAAGTACGAGTGGGACGAAGGCGGTGTTACGGATGAATGGGAATTAAAGTCTGGCAACGAAATCTGGTATTTGGAGCGTAGCCAAGAGGACGGTGATGTCGAATGGAGTATGTGCCGCAAGCTATCCCTCTCGGAATTGGAAGGCGACATTGCAGGTGAAATCGTACGTAATGAAGATCCACCTGAGGTGGTTGTTTATCAGGGGAAAAATTTCATGTTCGAAGAAGATAATGTGGGCGAGTTTTTTCGCGGGGA
>DUAA01000099.1 GCA_012961055.1 Nitrospinaceae bacterium | reverse complement strand
AATTTTGGAAATGCTGTTTCAGTCGTTTACCAACCTGAAAACATGCGTTGGCGAGGAATTCCTGTGTTAACAAACACTATTCCACAGGGAGCTATGCGAGGGCCTGGAGAAAATCAAACCGCGGCAGCAATGGAACCTATTATTGATAAAGCTGCTCGTAAGCTTGGACTTGATCGTTTGGCTATCAGAAGGATTAATGCTCCAGACAAGGATGGTAAATTTGGACAAAAAAGGGACCCATTTACAAGTGCATACCAAAAGGACGGACTTGATATTGGTGCAAGAAAGTTTAATTGGAATAAGAAGAAAAAATTAAGTGGAAATAGAAACGGAAGTAAAGTTATTGGAGTCGGAATCGGACAAGCTTACCATGCAGCGGGATCAAATGGTTTTGATGGACTGGTCAGAATACTTCCTAATGGGAAACTCCATATCCATACTGGAATTGGAAATCTTGGTACATTTTCCTATGCATCTACAAGTCGTGTTGCGGCAGAAGTTTTAGGGTATGACTGGAAAAACTGTGTAATTGAGAGGGGAGATAGCCGAAAGCATCTCCCTTGGAATCTGGGACAGTTTGGAAGTAATACATCTTTCACTATGTCAAGGACTAATTTTGTGGCCGCTCAAGATGCTAAACAAAAACTGCTTGAAATTGCTGCCATGGACCTTGGTGGAGAACCTGAGAATTATCATCTGGTCAACGAGAGAGTCGTATCTAAATCATCTACCTCAAAATCCATGACCTTTGCTCAAGCAGCACAAAGAGCTATTCAAATCGGAGGAAAGTACAGCGGTAAATGGGAGGAGCTTCCTAAAGAACTTAATCCGATGACCAAAAAAGCTGTAAAGGGTGTTGCAGGGTCTGGATTGATAGGTGTGGCCAAGGATCAGCTCAAAAAAGATGGGGTAGCACCTGCTTTGTGCACCGGTTTTGCCGTGGTTGAGCTTGATCAGGAAACGGGTAAGTATGAAATCCTAGAATATCTTGGTGTTGCAGATTGCGGAACAGTAATG
>DUAA01000098.1:814-5814 GCA_012961055.1 Nitrospinaceae bacterium | reverse complement strand
ACCCAAATTCACTGGAATTCCAAATGACCAGTTCTTCGCAAAACCGGCTGAGATGCATCATCAGCAAAGCCGAGGCGCTGCAAAATTCTACGGCAAAATCCCGATCTGCTACCGCGTCCATGCTATTATGCGAAATTTCTGAAAAACTCAAAAGTTTTGCGGTGTAGTCACGGTCAATGGGGAAATTTGTCCCAGCTAATGCTGCTGAACCTAGAGGCATGACATTGATCCTTTTCCGCGAATCCAAAAAACGATCTTTATCGCGAAGCAACATTTCCACATACGCCAGAAGGTGATGGGAAAGTAAAACAGGCTGTGCTCTTTGCAAATGTGTATAGCCTGGAATAACCATATCGATATTCTTTTTGGCAAGACGCACCAAAGTCTTACAAAGCCGATTAGTTTTTTCTACAATCTGGTCCACTTCATTCCTCAAATATAGACGAATGTCCAGACAGACCTGGTCGTTTCGACTTCTTGCTGTGTGGAGCTTGCCAGCTGTGGGTCCAATAATTTCTCGTAAACGACTTTCAATATTCATGTGAATATCTTCAAGCTTTACGTCAAATTTGAAACGCCCCTCTTTACATTCTCGCAAAATTTGTTTTAACCCCTTCTGAATTTTCTGTGATTCTAAAGAGGAAATTATTTTACAACGTGCCAACATTTTGCAATGCGCAATACTTCCTTCGATATCGCAAGCATAAAGCCGCTTATCAAAAGAAATGGAAGCCGAGAAAGTTTCCATCAAAGCATCGGTCGATTTTTTGAACCGGCCACCCCAGAGTTTTTTCATTTAACAATCCTCAAACCAGACGCAGTCCTGAATGCCTTGGTCACGACCCAGCAATAATATATTTACCCCTAACAAGGGAAGTTCAAATAGCATATAGTTTGTTTCCGTTTAACCCAGTCCTTGCCCAATTGTATCCCCGACAATGGGTCTATTTGCCTCTTTAGGGTTTATACTATAAGTAATTTTATCTTTTTTTTTCTCGTTGGAACCGGCAATTACCACCGTAATTTCACCTTTCCACGTTCGTGTCTGATCCGAAAGTTCTTTTAAATTCCCCCGAACAACTTCCTCGTACAATTTAGTCATTTCACGGGCAATTGCTATTTTACGATTCCCAAAAAACCGGTAAAGGTCTTGAAGTGTTTTTTGTATACGGTTGGGCGATTCAAATAAAACAATGGTGCGTTTTTCATGTGACAGGTTTTCTAATGTTGTAGTACGGCCTTTTTTACGCGGGAGAAACCCCTCAAAAATAAACCGGTCCATTGGTAGACCAGATACGGTCAATGCTGCCAGCAAAGCAGAAGGGCCGGGTATAGAATAAATAGGACACCCCTCCTCAATCGCCGCGTTCACCAAATAATAATGTGGGTCTGAAATGCCGGGTGTTCCTGCATCTGAAACGAGGGCAAGATTATTACCTTTTTTGAGGCGTGTAATAAATTCCTTGCCTTTTTTAATTTTATTGAAACTGTTATAGCTGGAAAGAGGTGTATTAATTTGGTACCGGTTTAACAATATCCTTGTCCGTCTGGTATCTTCCGCAGCAATTAATGAAACTGAATTAAGAGTTTCTATGGAACGGTGGGTTACATCACCCAGGTTGCCAATGGGGGTGCTCACTACAAATAAACTACCCATTTCCTCCGAGCTAGATCGCACGACAGCCATATTGCTTGTGTATTTTAATTTTGAACTATAAGAAATTCAATATTTAGTTTGAGACAGGTTTTTTCACTTTTTTTGCTTGGGCTGTAACTTTCTTTTTACTCTGTTTTAACCAAGGGTATAACTTTGCTTTCTTTGGCTATCATTTCACAGGACCCGTCCAATATTCCCCCCAACTCAATGTACAGCGCCGGGGACTTCACATTACCCACCACTCGGCTATTGGCATGGATCTCAATTTTTTTTGTTGCTACGATTGTGCCTTCCACACACCCCTTGCAAATTACGGCGCCCGCATAAACATCCGCGACAATATGCCCCGTCTCCCCAACTATGAGCGTATCATCTGTGTTAATCTCACCTTCGAATTTTCCATCGATACGAACGGTGCCCTCAAAAGATAAGGAACCACTGAAAATCACATCTTCGCCCATATAGGCTTTAATGCCTTTATCGTCTTTTTTCATTTTAGTTTCCTCTCCCCACATACAGTACCACTACCCATTTTTAATGGTTTTTCTGCCCGATTAATTCTTGGATGCGATCCAGATCGTCATCGGAGTAATACGTCACAATCAGCTTACCACCTTTTTTTGTCGGGGTAATATCAACCTTTGTCCCCAACCTACTCTGTAACTGTTTTTCCAAGTCTTTGATAAAAATATTTTTTTTTGAACCTAGGGAAACCGGCTTTGTAGAGGAAAGTTTTTTTAAATTAGTTACCCGGCTTTCTACTTGCCTGACTGTAAGGTCCTGTTTCAGGATTTCCTGACGTAGCACTTCTATCTGCTCGGGGTTATCCAATCCCAATAAAGCCCTAGCATGGCCCATAGAAATTTTTCCAGAAATCAAATTTTCCTTTACATTTCGAGAAAGCTTGAGGAGGCGTAAGGTGTTTGCCACAACGGTTCGGCTTTTACCCACCTTTTTAGCTATCATCTCCTGAGTCAGCGCAAACTCCTCGGCAAGACGGGAATAAGCTGCCGCTTCTTCAATTGGGTTCAGATCCTGTCGGTGGATATTTTCAATGATAGCAATTTCTAATGCCTGAGCATCACTCACTTCCCTAATTATGGCAGGTATTTTTTTCAAGCCTAATTGTTTAGAGGCCCGCCACCTTCTTTCACCCACCAGTAGTTCATAACCCGATCCAAGTTTTTGAACCACAACCGGCTGTATAACTCCATTCTCACTAATGGAAGTTACCAGTTCTTTAAGTTTTTCATCATCAAAATATTTTCTGGGTTGAAAGCGGTTGGGAGAAATTTCATCGATAAGTAGTTCCATACTATTTGGATATTCGGCTTCATGGGATTCGGGAACCCCCATTTCAAGGTCTGGAATTAATGCATTGATGCCTTTACCTAATGCTTTTCGATTCATACTGCCGAGCCTTTATGCAAAAAGTTGATCCGCTCGCCCTTAAAGCGGAAAATTATTTCTTTGGCCAATTCTACATAAGAATCTGCGCCTCGAGAACGACTTGCATACAACATTATCGGTTTTCCATGACTAGGTGCCTCGCTCAACCTTACATTTCTAGGGATGATCGTATTCAGTAAAAAATCGCTGAAATATTTTTGCACTTGGTCCTTTACCTGTGCGGCCAAAAGGGTTCTGCTATCATACATTGTCAACAAAATCCCTTCCACTATTAACTCCGGATTAATAGATTTCTTCACTAGTTTTATTGTTTTCAGTAAATAACTCAAGCCTTGGAGAGCGTAATATTCACATTGCATAGGAATCAACACAGAATCTGAAACAGCCAAGGCATTTAAAGTCAATAGGCCTAAAGAAGGAGGACAATCTATAACAACAAACTCAAAGTTTTCACGCACCCCATTGAGTGCAGATTTTAAGACTTTTTCCCTGGATTCTCTAGTTACCAGTTCAATTTCAGCACCAGTGAGATCTACTCTAGATGGGATGATCTTCAATGTTTCAATTTCAGTGGAATAAATAACTTCGTGCTGACTCGCCTCGCCCAGTAAAAGCTCATAGACTCCTTTGGAACCTGGCTCAATACCCAAGCCGCTGGAAGCATTGGCCTGAGGATCCAAATCGACCACTAATACTTTTTTGCCTGATAGGGCTATAGAGGCTGCAAGGTTAACTACTGTAGTGGTTTTCCCCACCCCGCCTTTTTGATTTGCAACACTTATTATCTTGCCCATAAAAGCCCTGGGAAATTAATTGTCATCGACTCTAAAATTAACATGGTTTCATGTTTTATCCAATATTTAAAAGCTTTTAATAAGACAATGTTTCACATGAAACATTTTTCAAACATTAATAGGCTGGAAGCAACATCGTGATAACTGGTTATAATTTTCTCCTCCCGCAATGAAAACATCGAATTAGAAACTAATTCTCGCAAATTCTCGCCAGGGTTCTTTTTTAATACAACTTTCCCGCCGGAAGGCAAAAATCTCTCACCCAAGTGAAGGCACGCCGGTGAATCCGTTACGGCTCGGAAAACTACGGCATTAAATTGGCTATTTTCTGCTTCAGACATATCTTCTGCCCGAGAGTTGATCACTTCCACCTGCCCCATTGCCAGATCTCGAACCACAGACTCGAGAAAACTGCACCGTTTGCGCTGGCTCTCTACCACCACCAATTGCAATTCAGGAAAAATAATTTTTAATGGGATTCCCGGAAAACCTGCGCCGCTACCAACATCTAACACCCGGTAACCCGGTTCAATGAAACGAAAAAACTGTATGGAATCAAACACATGCCGATGCAAAATTTCTATCGCGGATTTTTCAGCGGTGAGATTAATCTTGCGATTCCATTTAACCAAAAGGTCAAGGTATTGTTCGAAGCGGGATACAATTTGATCGGATAAGTGCTCCGCTTCAAGGCCCAGCCGAGGATCCAGCAATAGTTTTAGGATTGTCCCTTGCATAGAGAGGGCTCAGGAAAAAAGGAGTTTTTTAAATTCACGGGTAAGAATGGGAACAATTTTTAAAACATCGCCGACAATACCATAATCGGCAACTGCAAAAATATTGGCTTGGGGATCCGTATTGATCGCCACAATACATTTTGATGAAGACATCCCCGCTAAATGTTGGACCGACCCCGAAATTCCACAAGCAAAATATAGATCCGGCGAGACAGTCCTCCCGGTTTGACCTACTTGATTGGAATAGTCTCTCCAGCCATTGTCTACAACTGGTCGGCTAGCTCCCACTGCGCCCCCGAGCACTTTCGCCAAATCCTCCAAAATGTTAAAGTTTTCAGGGCCCTGCATCCCCAGCCCCCCAGACACAAGAATTCGTGCCTCGGTAATATCTAATTTAGAACC
>DUAA01000098.1:389-709 GCA_012961055.1 Nitrospinaceae bacterium | reverse complement strand
TTCGGGCGCAGAGTAAAAATATAGGGTTTCTTTCCCCTTAATCGGACGGCAGAAAGAGCCTTGCCGGAAGAAACAGGCCGAACAGCCTTCAGCTCCCCCCCCTCTATAACAGAGAGAGAAATGCAGTCCGTTGCCACCCCCACCCCTAACTCGGCAGAAAGAACTGCAGACAATTCTTTACCATTATTAGTCGCAGGCAAAAACAAATAATCTATAGGAGTTTTTTCAAACTCTTTCCTTAATGCGCACACGTAATTTTCATGAATATAGGTTTTTAAATCAGGGTGCTTAAGAAGACGGACTTCATCAGCTCCGCTTTG
>DUAA01000098.1:0-276 GCA_012961055.1 Nitrospinaceae bacterium | reverse complement strand
TGATTCCTTCCTGATCATGCTCAATCACAACACCCAGAATAATTTCTATGCTCACAGAAAACTCCAATAAATATAAAAAATAGTAGCGTTCGCCTAACAACCTAAATAGTCTGCACCTACAAGCCTGCAGACCCTCCCCCAGGCAACTATAGCCCAAACTGGCAACTTTAAAGAGCGTAATAGCCAAGAGAGCTGTCAGAATTGCGCGGGGTAGAAAAAGAGGAAGGTCCAAAATTCATTCAATCTCCCAAATTTTACCAACGGTGTTCTTAGCCC
>DUAA01000097.1 GCA_012961055.1 Nitrospinaceae bacterium | reverse complement strand
ATTCGTAAGGATAGCGATGGTTTTTTCGCAGTGGTCTGGAAAAACGATCAACCTGAAAAAATTAGGGTTAAGACGGGTATTAAGAATCCGATTGATATTCAGATTGTGGATGGATTAAAACCGGACGATGAGGTGATTTTAGGCGATTGGGAAAAAATCCTCAAAGAATCCCAAGATGATAAAGGGTCTTCGCTCAGAAAAATTCTCTGGATGATACGCTCAAAGTGAGGTTGCTTTGATTGAGGTCGAAAGCCTTTCTAAGGTATATCATATGGGAGAGCAAAAGGTAAATGCTCTGAACGAAGTGGAATTTTGCATCGCAAAAGGTGAGTTTGTTGCCATCATGGGACCTTCGGGAAGCGGAAAATCTACCCTCATGAATTTATTGGGTTGTCTGGACCTACCCTCGTCCGGTAACTACCGGCTGGAAGGGATGGATATCCAGAACTTGAATCCCAACCAGTTGGCAGAAGTTCGCAACCGCAGAATCGGTTTTGTTTTCCAGAATTTTAATCTCCTTCCACGCATCTCGGCGTTAGAAAACACGGAACTGCCCCTTATATATGGTCGGGTACCAAAAGCCACTGAAATCGCTCTTCAGGCTCTTGAAAGAGTCGGTTTGGCCCAACGCGCCAATCACAGACCTACTGAGTTATCCGGTGGTGAACGCCAGCGGGTATCTATAGCAAGAGCCCTGGTGAATCGTCCTGCTATTATTCTTGCAGATGAACCTACGGGGAACCTCGATTCTATAACGGGGAGGGAAATCATGAAGCTTTTTCTCGAGCTGAACCAGGAAGGAGTGACCTTAATATTAGTGACCCATGAAAAAGACGTAGCGCAGCAAGCAAGTAGAATCATCCAAATGAGAGACGGAAAAATTATAAGCGATAAGTTGAATGGAGTTCAGCCATGCTGATATGGGACTTATTCAAAATGGCACTTAGAAGTTTGGTGACTCATAAACTTAGGACATTTTTAACCGCATTGGGAATTATTATTGGAGTGGCCTCGGTGATTTCGATGATATCTATAGGCGAAGGAGCTCGAAGTCAAACTCAAGACACGATTTCCAAGTTTGGAACCAACATCATTACCGTCAAGCCGGGACAAAAAAAATCACGCCATGTGACAACCGGCAAGGTCGACACTCTAACCATGGATGATGCCGATTATATAAAAACAAATATTTCTCTCATCACCGGGGTTGCAGCGCAGGTTTACAGATCTGCCCAGCTAAAATTTGAAAATAAAAATACCAATACGACGGTTCGCGGGACGGGAGCCAGTTACGCCCGTTTAGCAAATTTTGAGATGGACCGTGGACGTTTTTTCAACGACGAAGAGATAAGAACTGCGAGGAGGGTTTGTGTTGTGGGTTCTACCGTACTGAAGAATCTTTTTGACAACATAAACCCTGTAGGAAAAACGATTAAAGTTAACGGGAAAAACTTTTTAGTCATTGGTACAACAATTCCAAAAGGAGCTTTGAGTTGGTTTGATCCCGACGATCAGATATTTATTCCAGTAACTACGGCACAGAAACGCATTTTCGGTATGAAACATGTCCAATCTATCGATGTGCAGGCAGGGAGAATCGAGGATTTGGAAATTATTATCGAGGACATCACCAGGCTTCTAAAGCAAAAACATAATATTCTTGAAGGCAAGGAAGATGACTTTTATGTGCAGAATTCGGCCCAGTTTTTGCGCAGTTGGGGTGACTCGGCCAAAACGTTTACTTACTTGTTAGGTGGTATTGCTGCCATATCTCTAATGGTCGGTGGAATCGGTATTATGAATATCATGCTGGTTTCTGTCACAGAACGCACCCGCGAAATTGGCATCCGTAAAGCCTTAGGTGCCAAGAAAAAGGAGATTCTAGAGCAATTCCTGATAGAATCCGTATTAATCAGTTTTCTGGGTGGCGGCATCGGCATTTTGCTAGGCATTGCGATATCGCGTTTTGTTTCAGATATTGGGGGATGGGACACCATTGTTTCTACTCAGTCTATTCTCATGGCCTTCGGCTTTTCAGTAGCAATTGGCATTTTTTTCGGATTTTATCCAGCTAATAAGGCGGCAAACTTGAATCCCATTGACGCGCTCCGCTATGAATAATCGTTGGAATCCTTATTCAATTAAGCGCGATATTCTTCGCTACGACCAAGAATGATATGGCCTAAGCGCAACAAATTAACAGCACTCAATGGATATTCTTCCAGATAAAACAACCTTTGATCATCTGACGAAATCTTCGTCACGTGTACCTGTATGCGGTCTTCAAAAATGCCCAGGTCTGGACTTGTCGAAATTATTTCAGGAAATTTTTCAAGATACTGATAATACCTTCTTGTTTGAAAGTGGCAATGGACCAGAAGAAACAGCCCATTATTCTTTTATGGGTATGGGAAACTCCAAAATTCTAGAAATCAAGGAACAGCGAGCCAAACTATTTCATAAAGGAGTGGTGGTTTCAGAATGGGATGAACCTGTCTCCGCTTTACAATTACTAAACTTTGAACAACAGGCCTGTACTGTGGAATATCTTCCTCATTTTTGGGGAGGATGGGTCGGGTTTATGGGGTATGAAGCTGGTGCTTGGTTTGAATCTTTGCCTATTAAGAAATCAACCGTAAACAGGTTGCCAGATCTTTCTTTTATGAAGGTAGATCGGTTATTTATATATGATCATTTGACTGAAGAATTGAAATTCGTTATTTCTCAGAATATAAAAGAGAGCCGTTACGAATATCTTTGTGAGGAAATTAAAAAAGTTTGGGAAGAGCTATTGCAGATATTGGAGATTCTCGACAAAAAACCGAAATCTGAGATCACCTCTTCTCGGTTAAACCCACATCCTTCAAATGGGCTACGGTCAAACTTGAATAAAACTGATTACTCAGAAAGGGTGGAAAAGGCAAAATCCTATATTAGGGAAGGAGACATTTATCAGGCAAATATAGCGCAGAAATTTGTAACAAGTTTTACAGGCGATCCGTTCCAGCTATATAAAAAACTTCGCAAGGTCAATCCTTCACCCTTTGCCGGCTATTTAAATTTTCAAAATTTTTCTCTAGTTAGTTCATCTCCTGAGCGTTTGGTTAAAGTTAACGAAAGTCGAATTGAAACAAGACCCATAGCAGGTACTCGACCACGTGGAAAAAGAATTGGAGAAGATGAGTCCCTTTCCAAAGAATTATTATTGAATCCAAAGGAACGCGCTGAACATTTAATGCTGGTAGACTTGGAACGCAATGATTTGGGTCGAATTTGCATAGCTGGATCAGTCAATGTCACAGAATTTATGTTTCTGGAAAAATACTCGCATGTGAGCCATATTGTCTCAAATATTATTGGAACTTTAAAACCAGGAACTTGTGTTGCGGATATTTTAAAGTCGGTATTTCCTGGAGGGACCATTACAGGCTGTCCCAAAATTCGCTGTATGGAAATTATCTCTGAACTGGAACCTGATATGAGAGGGCCTTATTCTGGATCTTTTGGATATATAGGTTTCGGCCATTATATGGATTTAAATATCATCATTCGTTCCATTATAATTTACGATGATACTGCGAGTTTTCATGTCGGAGCAGGTATTGTGGCGGATTCGGATCCGCAAAAAGAATATCAGGAAACTTTGGATAAAGCGGCAGCAATGATTCAAGCCTTATCAATTTAAATTGAGGAAGGTTATGCAGGACTCCATTGTATATTTAAACGGACTCTTCACACCTCTTGAAGATGCCAATGTTTCCATACTAGATCGAGGGTTCTGTTATGGCGATGGATTGTTTGAAACCATGCGAGCCTTTAAAGGAAAAGTCTTCAAGCTTGACCAGCATATTGAAAGGCTGTTTCATTCCTTGCCTTTAATTTTTCTTGAGTTACCCATGACCCGGAAGGAAGTCAAAGTTGTTATCCAGGAAACTCTGAGCCGTAATAAAATTCAAAATGCGATCATCCGCTTAACCGTTACCCGAGGCAATAACTCTCCGGGATTTCAGTTGGACCCCGATGCCTCCCCTACTCTGGTAGTTCATGCCAAGCCTCATTATCCTTTACCCAAATCTATCTATAGCAAAGGGGTTCAGATCACTTTATTCAGAATGAATGGATCTGGGTTGCCTGGCTTGAAACGAGGCTTGAAAACTTGCAATTTTTTATCAAATATTCTTATCCGGGAACTTTCCATACGTAAAGGAAGCATGGAAGGAGTTATTATTGATCCTGTTCTCGGTGTAACGGAGGGGGCCACCAGTAACTTGTTTGTCGTAAAACAAGGAATTCTTAAAACTCCAGCAGTGAATGATTATGTGTTGGAGGGAATAACTCGTCGGGCCGTTATAGAAATTGCCAGAGATCATAAAATCTCTGTCGAACAAGGCATTTTAACTGCGAAGGATGTTCTGACTGCGGATGAAGTATTTATCACAAATTCGGGTATCGATATTGTTCCTGTAAACCGGGTAGACGACACAACCATTGGGAACAATAAACCCGGTATATTAACCCGTTTTTTACAGGATGAATTTCTAAAAAGAATTGAAGAGGACCATTAAACATGGTAGTTTTTCATCTTAATTTTATTCGGGTACTCCAATGAACCAAAAAAAACGTTTTCATGACAACCCTTCAGGGGTGATTTCTGACACTAAACATAAAAGACAATGGCTGCCAAAGGACTCGTGGGGGGATTTGGGGCAGTGGAGAAACTTTAACGAGGCTCAAGGGTATGTCCTAACAATGAATCAAGTTTATGCGGGAGGATATTGCGATTGGCGATTGCCAACCCAGGAGGAAGCTGAGAACTTTTTCGATCTAGAATTTGACCAAATAGACTGGGACGAAGAAACTATCCATATTGATCCACTCTTTGTTAATAAATGTGCCAACTTCATGTGGACCTGCGATGTGAATGATATGAATGAGGTGGGTAGAATCAACCTCAGAAATGGTAAAATGGATTGGGTCGAACGCAATACAAAGGAGCACCAAGCAGCTAGATTAGTGAGAAATGACGAATCCAGCCAGATATCTACCTAGCCGGGAAGTCTTTCTTCACGCTAAGTACTTTGTGAAAATTTTTGAGATTGGGGTGCTAAGAACCTTTTTTGAGTCTTGCTAGTGGGTCCAGATTTGGTCCCAGAAATCTCTAGAATTCATATTTCCATATTCTCCTGTTCTATATATTTCCCCGGTAGCTATTTTTTCTTCTACGCCTTTCTGGTCTGGGCCAACAATATTTACATCTGCATGTTTTGTGCTGGTGAACCCACTAAATAGTGTACCTGCAAGAGCGGGTTCTATATTTAGAGGGAATTTCCTGGCAATTCTAGTTTCAGAATCATGTAAATCAACACACAGCACCTCTCCATCCACCCAGCACTCTATGGCTTGGTTTTCTTTTTTCCCAGTAGCAAATATTTTGTTTGCTGCTCGTACAGCGTGGGCCGGACTTGTGGAACCTTTGTACCAAATTTTGCCTGAATCTTGAATACCTGCCATTTTTATCTATTTTCGCCTCTAAAGAATACGAGTTACAACTACCTAGGTATTTAAACGATGATTTTGACTTGCTGCTAAATTTATATCATAATTTTTAAAATATTTACCTACCATGAAAGGTTTAAAATTTCTTGAGTGAATTATTTTTTAACCGACTAGAAGAAGAATTAAAATCCAGCCGAGACAAGTATCTTTATCGTGAAGTGCGGCTTAATCCTGAATTTCACATAAATCTTTGCTCCAATGACTATTTTCAGTTACGGCTAGATTCTCGAGTTATTGAAGGTGCCAATAATGCCTGTGAAAAATATGGGACAGGGAGTGGTGCTTC